>NZ_JANUCQ010000003.1 GCF_024807035.1 Methanococcus voltae PS | reverse complement strand
GGGGTGTAAGTGTCAAGGTTTTCCGAGGCATTAAGCCCGCTAATACTAATAGTTCAAGTGATAAAAGATATTCTGGACACTTAAAGATATGAGAGTTTGTGTCACATATTTTCTTGACATAACGGTCATAGCGGAGGTGTACATCCGATCCCATTCCGATCTCGGAAATTAAGCCCTCCAGCGATTTCTTAAGTACTGCCATACGGTGGGAACAAGATGACGCTGTTAGTCACTTTTTTTTATCTAATTTAATTAATTCGAGTTTTCTAACACTATATGTAGCTAATATACTACATGTGAGTAGAAAAGCAGAATCAATATATTTTTATAGTTTTATTGACTAATGTATTTTACATATGCTATAGTCATATAGATATGGGAGCAAGTAAACTAGCGACTATCCAATAGGAGGAAGCTCTGCCCACCCCTAAGTGTAGGTTTCTGAGAAGAAACGAATGAATTATAGAAAGGATACAGTTTTAAAACAATGACGATGATTTTTGAGGAGTTTTAAAAACACTGGTGAAACCAATTCATTTTACACGGGTGCAAGCATTAGCGCTTAGCTAAATGTCGCTTAAACTACAGAAGGCAGGCTATAGTTTTCATGCTTCTTTTTTTATTTAAATTTATTTGGAACCTTTTTTATTTATTTAACTATTTTGTAAATTATTTTTGTAAATGATATATCTATATATAATTTTACTACATATTGTATAATTATATTAAAAATTTATACTAATTTTTTTATACAATCGTATTTTTTTATTATAAAATTTATGATTTAGAATATAATTTAAGTTAAATTTGTGGTGAGCCTTTAATATGTTACATGTAAAAACATCAGAAGACATGAAAAATTATTTTGAGAATATATTGAAAGATGTAATGGATACTTATGACGTCGCAAAATCATGTCGTTCTAAAAATTTGGATGTATTTAACGAAGTAGAGATACCTTTAGCAAAAGATATGGCAGACCGGGTTGAAGGTATAGTTGGACCAAGTGGAGTATCTCAAAGGATTAGAGATTTAGTCTCCAAACATGGTAAGGAGCCAGCTTCTTTAGAAATTGCCAAAGAAATAGTAGAAGGTAAATTTGGCGAGTTTAAAGATGCTGAAAGCCCGCGAGACGCTTTGGCAGAACAAGCTGTAAGGACAGCGTTAGCTGTAATCACAGAGGGTATAGTAGCTGCACCTTTAGAAGGTATTGCAGGTGTAAAAATCAAAAAGAATTTTGATAATACTGAATATTTAGCAATATATTTTGCAGGGCCGATTAGAAGTGCTGGAGGAACAGCGCAAGCTTTGGCCGTATTGGTTGGAGATTATGTTAGAAAAAACATGAGTTTAGATATTTACAAACCTATAGATGATGAAGTAGAGCGTTATGTAGAAGAAGTAGAACTTCACCAGTCCGAAGTTGGTAATTTCCAGTATTCTCCAAAACCTGAAGAGATAAGAATTGCAGTTAAAAATATATCTGTGGAAATTACGGGGGAAGCAACAGACCCTGTGGATATAAGCGGTCACAGAGATTTAGAACGTGTAGAAACTAACCAAATAAGGGGTGGAGCTTTATTGGCTTTAGTTGAAGGTGTGCTATTAAAAGCCCCTAAAATTTTAAGACACGTAGATAAATTAAACATTCAAGGATGGGAATGGTTAAAAGACCTTAAAAGTAAAAAATCAGGCGAAGATACTATTGGAGAGGAAGATGTCGATAACATTGAAAATGAAGATTTTGGGTCAGAATATGCAGATGTAAAAATCGATGCTATTACTAAATATATTGGAGATGTAATTGCAGGAAGACCCGTTTTTGCACACCCTTCAGCAGTTGGTGGTTTTAGATTAAGATATGGTAGAAGTAGAAACACTGGTTTTGCTACAGATGGATTTCACCCTTCAACCATGTATTTATCTGATGAATTCATGGCAATCGGTACTCAATTAAAAACAGAAAGACCTGGTAAAGCCACTTGTGTAGTGCCCGTAGATGGAATAGACGCACCAATCGTAAGGTTATCCTCAGGAAGTGTTTTCAAAGTAA
This sequence comes from Methanococcus voltae PS, assembly GCF_024807035.1. Lineage (NCBI taxonomy): Archaea > Methanobacteriati > Methanobacteriota > Methanococci > Methanococcales > Methanococcaceae > Methanococcus > Methanococcus voltae. Next base: position 286,255 of record NZ_JANUCQ010000003.1, on the reverse strand, counting down.
AATCACCAATTTTGGCTAAAAAATATAATTTGGAATTAAAAGAAGTTTCAGAGATATTATTTTTAGGCGATATATTGGTAAATTACGGTGATTTTTTAGAAAATAATCATAATATATTGCCTAGTAGTTGGTGTATCGAATGGTATGAAAAAATATTGAAATCTAAAGAAATTGAATATGACACATTTTTTAAAGATTTCAATAATCCAACTCCTTTAGAAGCTGTTGAATTTGCTAAAAAAACTAATACTCCATTACATCCTGAATTTACATATCATTGGCATGATGTTTCAAAAGAAGATATATTAAAACTTATTTATTTTATTTCAAAAGGTAAATTATTAAGTTTTAATGATATAGAATCATCAAATTCTCCTATTTCAAAATTATTTGAAAATGAGCAGTATTTGGACTTTTATAATACAAATTGGAATTTAGAGCAATTTTATGTTTTAAAATATGATGATATCAATGAATATCAAAAATACTGTAAGAGGTTACTCGAATTAATCGGGATACCTCATTTATTGCATCATGAAAACAACGATAAATATTTGGTATTATTTGAATATGAGACTGTTTTAGAATCTTTAGGTTTTGAAATAGTTAAAACAGATGGCAATTATGATTTGTTAAACAATAATCCGTATTATACAGAAAATTTAAACATTTTGGAAGAAATTTCAAAATTAGATGATTCAAAAGATAAAAAATCAATAGATGATTTAGATGATAACTTGAATTTACCAAGAATACTGAATTCAATGCATTTAGTAAATTCACTGTCAAAAATAGCCATAAAAAGAAATTGCTACGTTTATGTGGGTGCAAGGATGGGTAGACCTGAAAAGGCAGCCTCTAGAAAAATGAAACCACCAGTAAATGGTTTATTCCCGATTGGTAACTCCGGGGGTATGGTAAGACTTATAAACAATGCAATAGAGAATAATGCAAACGATGATTTAGATATATCCGTTGCTACATGCCCTAATTGTAGATTTTTAAGTGCTTATAGAAAATGTCCAAAATGTGGCTCAGAAGTTCCTTTAAAAAGAACTTCAAATGTTAGATTACCTTTAAAGGACTACTGGAAAATTGCATTATCTAATTTATCGCTAAATAAAGCTGGTGATGTAAAATGTATTAAAGGTATGACTTCTAAAGATAAGTTAATAGAACCTTTAGAGAAAGCCATATTAAGAGCTTCAAACGACGTATATGTGTTTAAGGATGGCACTACGAGATTTGATTGTACTGATGTACCAATAACACATTTTAAGCCTTCAGAAGTACATACCTCGGTTAAAAAATTGCTAGAGTTGGGTTATTCTTATGACATTCATGGCAATGAATTAATAGACGATGAGCAAGTTTTAGAACTTAAGGTTCAGGATGTAATCGTTCCTAAAAGTTGTATGACTTATTTCGTAAATGTATCTAACTTCGTTGATGATTTATTGGAAAAATATTATGGTGTAGATAGATATTATAACATTTCAAAAGCTGATGAATTGGCAGGACAGCTAATAATTGGTATGGCACCCCATACTTCTGCAGGAATGGTTGGACGTATTGTGGGTTATAGTGTAGCAAATGTTGGTTATGCACACCCTTATTTCCATGCGTCAAAAAGAAGAAATTGTGATGGTGATGAAGACGCTTTCTTCTTATTGCTGGATGCCTTTTTGAACTTCTCAAAAAAATTTTTACCTGATAAAAGAGGCGGGCAGATGGATGCACCATTAGTATTAACAACATTACTAGATCCTAAAGAAGTAGATGGTGAAGTTCACAACTTAGACACAATATGGGAATATCCTTTGGAATTTTACGAGAAATCTATAGATATGCCAACACCTAAAGAAGTAAAAGAGTTAATCGAAACGGTTGACGATAGATTAGGTACTGAAAAACAATATGAGGGCTTAGGTTATACTCATGAAACTACAAGGGTAGACGAAGGTCCTTTAATATGTTCATATAAGACCTTAGGGTCAATGTTCGAAAAAACAACTGCTCAGCTTGAAATAGGTAAACGAATTAGGGCAACCGATGAGCGAGATGTGGCAGAAAAGGTTATTCAGACACACTTCGTACCTGATTTAATAGGTAATTTAAGAGCTTTTTCAAGGCAAGGTGTACGTTGTAAGTGCGGGGCAAAATATAGGAGAATGCCATTAAAAGGAACCTGTAAAAAATGTAATAGTAAACTGATATTAACTGTTTCAAAAGGCGCGGTTGAGAAATATATGGATGTTTCCCAATCAATGGCCGAAAAATATGAGGCAAGTGACTATATAAAACAGAGATTAGAATTAATTCGAGAAGGAATCGATAGTTTATTTGTAAATGAAAGGAATAAACAATTTAGAATAGATGATTTCTTTAAATAATTCAAATTTATTTTTTTATTATTTTTTATCAATTAATTAATTATTTTTAAAATAATATATAATATACTATAATATAATATAATATAATTTCATATTTATTTTTAATTTATACATTATTAAAATTAAGATTTAAAATTTAAAAAAATAAAAGTATTTTAAGTTTAAGAATACAAGTCTGATGGGATATTTTTAGTATTTTGATTAGTTAGCCTATTTAATATTTCTTCAAATTCTTTTTCCGAAATTTCATCCAAATCTTCAATAATGGCTTTATGTAATAATGGCTTTAATAATTTTTCTTTTAATACTCTTCCGTTCATACCTTCTGTTTTTTTAATGTATTTTTTGAAATCCACTTTAACTTTTATAGGTAATTTTTTAGAGTATGTTTTTAATATTTCCAATCGTTCTTTTTCATCAGGTATTTTAAATAATATTTCTTCCTCAAATCGGCTCCTAACGGCTAAATCAAGCATATCTGGATTATTTGTAGCTGCAATGGTTATTACCCCTTCATTTTCATGAATGCCATCTAATTCAGTTAATAAAGCGTTTACAACTTCGGATACATCGCCTCTTAATGATTGGTAATTCCTACTTAACGCTATAGCATCTATTTCATCAATAAAGATAATACACGGTTTGTTTGTCGCAGCTTCCTCATATAATCTTTTTATAACCTTGGAACTATCTCCCACATGTTCTCCAATTAACTCTGTAGCCTTTATCAATTTTAAATTACTTTCTGTTTGAGATGCTAACGCTCTCGCTAACATGGTTTTTCCAGTGCCTGGCGGACCATAGAATAATATGTTTTTTGGAGACCATTCTCCAAATATTTCAGGGTTTTCCAAATATTTCATTATTATTTTGCATTTATTTTTAGCTTGATTTTGTCCTATAATTTCTTCGAAATACGTTTTTTTAACATTTTTAATTTCGTTTTGAATAGGCGTGTTTAATTTATATATAGTTTCTTTTGTTGTAATTTCGCCATCTTTGGGGTATACTGATAGAATTTTAAATGCATAATCTGGAATAATATTATTGTCGAATAAGTAGTCCCCTTCTTTAATTATTTCATTTTCCCATTGGTCTCTGGCATAATGATTAAATAATTTACCATCATCTACTGTAACTTTAATATTTTCCCCATTTATTTTAATTGGGAATCCAACAGGTTCTAAAATAACGTATTTAATACCTATATTATTTTCTGATGGTTCAACAATTTTTTGAGGGTTTGATTTTACTTTAATACTGTTAAATGTTATATTTTTCATAAATACACCTCATTAGAGGTTGGTAATTTTAAATTTTAGCTTATTATTTAAATTTTGGATAAATTTTAATAAATCTTAACCTTGAACTATTTATTATATTTACTCTATTATATATAGATTGGCTAATTTGTATATTGTTTTTTGTATTGTTTTGTATTGAATAGTATATTATACTAATAAATTGATAATTTATTTATGATTTAAAATTAGAAATAAAATTATTAATATTACAATAACATATATTATAATTTGTTAAATTATAATTTGTTGACTCATCATTATAGAATTAATACTATTTACAAATTAAATTATAAATTTAATAGATTATTTATTCGTTTTAAATATTCAATTTAATATTTAAACTACTTGCAAGTGAGATTGGGACAATGTTTGATAATTCAATTTTAATATGGGTATTTTTTATATTTTTATTCATTTATCCACAAATGATATTTAAATATCGATTATTACAAAGATATAATAAAATAAAGCAACTCGAAGTTAGTAGGGGTTCTAGAGTAATTGTAATGATACACAGGCAAGAGCAACTTGCATTGTTTGGATTACCCCTTTATAAATTTATAAGTATTGAAGATAGTGAGGAAGTTTTAAGAGCTATACGTTTAACACCAGAGGATATGCCTATAGACTTAATATTGCACACTCCAGGAGGGTTGGTTCTTGCAAGTGAGCAAATAGCATCTGCTTTGATGGAACATAAGGCTAAAACAACTGTTATTATACCACACTATGCTATGAGTGGCGGTAGCCTTATTGCATTGGCTGCTGACGAAATTATAATGGACAAAAATTCAGTAATGGGTCCTGTTGACCCTCAGATTGGTCAATATCCTGCGGCTTCCATACTGAGTGTTCTAGATAAAAAATATATTTCGGAAATAGATGATGAAACCTTAATATTGGCGGATATCTCCAAAAAAGCTATAAATCAAGTTAAAGATTACGTTTGCCATATTTTGAAAAATAAAGTTGGATTAGAAAAAGCCAAACAACTTTCCGAAATATTGGCAACTGGAAAATGGACTCATGATTATCCATTATATATTGAAAAGTTGCAAAATTTGGGTGTGGCTATAAATACAAAAGTTCCTGCTGAAATCTATGATTTATTTGATTTATATCAGCAATCGTCAAATCAAAGACCTTCTGTTCAATATATACCGGCACCATATGGTTCAAATAAAGAGTCTAAAAAATCAAGTGAAAGTCTTGTCAAATCAATATCTAAACTATTAAATACTAAATAATATAATATGGTGATTTACATATTTCACCATATAAATATTGTATCTTAAATCTAAAAAATTAATACAAAGGTATTTTTTTATGAGCAATGTGAATAAAGATTTTGAAGAGAACTACTACGAAAATTTAAGTAATAACGTTATTAGAAGAGAATTTCCAAAAGTTACAATATTGGATAATTTAAACGAAGATATTGGAAAAGATAATAAGATTTTAAAAATAAATGGTAGAAATTTTAAAGTTTTATATGCAGATAAATTTATAGATAGGGCGCGTGGATTAATGTTTAAAGACATAATGCACAACGAAGCGTTAATTTTTAAATACATGTTTAGAAAGATACATGTACACACTTATTTTATGAAATATCCAATATATATAATATTTTTAAATGATGGTAAGGTGGTTGATTTTACACATTTGAAACCTTGGAGTACTTATCAATCTAAGGAATATTCAAATATGATGATAGAATTTAAAGACGCAAGCTTTATTAAATAATTATTTTAAATTTACTTATTACAGATTATTTTATCAACTGAAACAATAACATCTTTATTTTTTACTTTTAGGTTATTATCATCTATTATAATAATATCGCCATCTTTTACATCGCCTGATATATCTATTTGGTAATATAGAGTAGGATTTTCACAAATTCTATCTATTGCAAGATATTTATCATATAGTTTTAATTTTCCATTTTCGATATAACCTATTTCTCCTTGCGTGGCTATTTTTTTCTCAATAAGCATTAATTTTTGTACTTTAATTATTTGGTTTTTCAAATCATTTCTATAATCTACCAATTTATCTAAATCTTTCATGATAACTTTTTCTAAATTTACATAATTGAAATTTGAATACGAATCAATATCATTACTTGAAGAAGGGGCATCTATATTTGATAGTATATTTTTAAAGAGTTTTTCAATTTTTAAAATATCCCCTGATTTTATAATATTTACATTTTTTTGTAATTCAACCTGAACTAGACTTTTTAAATGTTTATTTCCAAAAATTATGATTCCAGAACCTTTTTTTAACTCCTTTTCGGTAATTTTATCATCTATTATTTTAACAAGTGCGCAACTATTTTTTGATAGATACATTCTTTTCCTTTTGGATTGATTACTTATAATTTTAACTTCACCCATTAGGCAACCATCTAATTTTTTTACTTTATCTTGGGCGTCTGTAATATGTACATTTACATCATATTCTAAAGCTTTTTCTTTTAACTCTTCGTCATTTTTTAATTTTCCTTCATATAGTAGCGATTCTAATTTCTCTCTATTTTCTTCGGAACCTCTAAATAAGATATTTCTCTTATCGCCTGCAATTGCAGAACCATTATTTCCATAATATCCAATAATAACGCTCATAATATCACCAGGGGTATATTTTAATGCTATTTTATATGATATTTACTAGTTTTGTTTTAACGCTTTAATAATTACTTTATTGATTTACATACTATTTTATAATATTAAAGTATTATCTTATGTTATTCTGATAATACATAATATATAATAATAAATAATAAATATTAAATACTATTATTATTATATTATCAAATAATACAATATCTAAAAATTTAGTTATTTAAGAGGGATATATATGGTAGACATGGATAGAATTAGCATTTCATTGCCTAAGAATCTTCTTGAAGAATTTGACGAAATAATACTTGAAAGGGGCTATGCAAGTAGAAGTGAAGCTATAAGGGATTCAATCAGAGAATATATCATAAAGCATAAATGGATAAGAAGTTTACATGGTGAAAGGTCTGGTACTATAAATGTGGTATATGACCATCATTCCACTGACGTAATGGAAAAATTAACCACGATTCAACACGATTATTCAAAGATAATTGTGGCTACTATGCACATACATATGGACCATGACCATTGTATGGAAGTAATTATTGTTAGGGGAGATGCTAAAGAAATAAAAGAATTAACTGATAAATTAACATCTCAAAAAGGTGTTAAACAGGTAAAATTAACTGTTATGGTTCCTGGGGGTAGTATACCACAGTAATCACTTAATCCCTCGTTAAACTTTATTATTCATGTAATTGGTTAGACTATTATTTAAATTATTAGTTCAAAACCTGCATTTTTAATTTCTTTTTCTTTTTTATATATTAATTCTTCAAATTCTTTTTCGAAATTTGAATCAACATCGTTAGAAATTTTTAAAGTATTCATAAAATTAACCGAATAATAAGTCTTTTCATAATACTTTGGAATTTCTACAACATGCTCTTTTTTTAAATAGCGTAATAAACTATGGTTTAAAAATAAACTATAGCCTTCATCTAATAAATCAATAGCATAAAATGGATTTTTAACTACTTTGGTTATTTTAAAATTAATTTGCTGTTGCTTTAATGTTTTCCAAACAATACGATGAGCAGAATGGTGAATTCCAATCATATTTTTGTAATCAAACCTATCGTTGATTTTCGAATTGTGAACCATTACATAATAATCTTTTGCAATGGGGAAGGGCTCTCCTTCCAATCTGTAACTCCAATAGGGGTCATCTATGCCAACTACTTTGGTTAAACCCGAATTATATAATCTTAATATGTTTTCAAAGGAAGAAATTAATATATCTTCAAATAGTAATTTTCCAATTTCTCCACTAATAAAACCACAGGCTACAAAAGGTTTTTCTAAAATCCTTTTATCTAATGATTTATAGTATGATACAATATCCTCTGCTTCTTTTGATAACGTACTTCCTGAAGGGGATGAATCCAGCAATTTTAAATTTAATTTAGATTCTAATCTTTTCATTTGAATGTTTATTGAAGAAACAGGAGTTTTTAATAATTCTGCTACTTTATGTTGCGATTTATGTAATTTTAAAAGTTTTAAAATCTGTAATTGATTGTTAGTAATTATTTGATTATAATATTTAAGTTGTATGACGGGAGATAATTTAGTATCTTTTAAATTATCTGAATTTGATGACTTTTTATAATTTACTCGTGCCTTTTCTTCCATCTTACCGCCGACTTTTAAAATTTGTACATTGATATATTAAATTTTAAATTTTGAAATAGATTAACAATATAATATTTATATAATATTTACATATTTTATTTTTTATACCTTATTAAATAAATTTTAAAGTATTTAATTATAATATCATAATGGTGATTGTATGAATTCAATAGATATTTTTGAAAATTCGATTAAGGCTTATAAAATAACTGAGAAATATCATGGAAATTATGTTGGCTTAGAACGTGCCTTATTCTTAGGATGGTATTGTGAATTAGAAAATCCTTGTAAATTTTGCTATATGTCTACTCAAAAAGATAAGATTAAAGAACCGTTGAAAGCAAGAAGAAAATTGGAAACAATCCTTGCTGAAGCTTCAATAATGAAAAGAATAGGTTGGAAATTAGAGTTCATATCTGGTGGTTATGGCTATAAAATTGAAGAATTAAACGATATGATAGAAATGATAGCTCATATTCAAGGTTGTAAGCAATATTTAAATTTAGGAATAATCGACTTTGAAAAACTTAATTTAAATAATGTAGAGGGTATTGTCGGAGCTGTAGAGACTGTAAATCCAGAATTACATCAAAAAGTATGTCCTGGAAAACCCTTAGAAAATACGAAAGAAATGCTTTTAAAAGCTAAAGATTATGACTTGAAAACAGGTATTACTATAATATTGGGAATGGGCGAAACTGAAGACGATATTGAGAAATTACTACAAATGATTGAAGAATTGGATTTAAATAGGATAACATTTTACTCATTAAATCCTCAAAAAGATACAATCTTTGAACATAAAACTTCAACAACCACGTTAAATTATATGAATTGGGTTTCTCAGGTTAGGTTGAATTATCCTAAATTAAAGATAATCTCTGGTACATGGGTTGATAAGTTACCAAATATTGGGCCATTAGTTATGGCAGGTTCCAACATAATTACTAAGTTCCCATTATTTAGTATATATGGAACAAAATATGGTAAAACTGTCGAAAATGAAATAAATTCTACAGGTAGGGAACTTTTGGGGAGCTTTTCTGATGTGGATGTTTTAAATTCTAAAAAAGAGCTTTTAAATAGCCCTTATGTTAAAAATATTCCCAATGAATCCTATCGTATAAATAAAAACTTAGAAATTTCTGAAAAGAATTTGGCAGTTTTAAAAGATATGGATGTAAATATAGCTAATAAAATAGATAGTTACGTTAAAAAAACTACTAAAAATGCTATGAAATATCTTTAAAAGCATAGAATTATAATATATTATATTAAAAATATAATAAAATTTATTAATTTTTTAAATCTAGTCTATATTTGATATTATATAATAAGTTTATTTTTACGATTTTTTATAGTTTTAAATATAGTATATTATAATCAATTATTTAATATATGAGTATAGTACTATACTATAGTTATTAAACAAATTTGGGAAAATATGAAATGTAGGAAAATAAGTAATGAAGAAATAAGAACAGTTAAAAATCTACTTTCAAGATATATTGGTAAAAGCGTAGAAACTTTACCTTTTGACAATGTATTGGTTGTAGGGACTGATTTAAAAAGATTACAATATGTAAGTGACGATATTTTAAAAAATATGTTTGAAAATGAACTTTCCTATAAAATAACAAGTATGGGACTTAATTTGGGCGTTTTGATAATCAAAAATGACAAAGAAAAATTTTCTCCATCTGTAGAGTGTTTAAATTTAATTTCAAAATACGTTACTAAAAATTATGTAGTTTTAAATGGAAAAGGAGAAGAAATGTTTCTTTACGCAAAAGATGCTTTTGAATCATCTTTTGAAGAAATAAACGGCGAAGGTAAGCTAATAGTTTTTAATAAGACTAGGGAATTAATAGGTATGGGTAATTATAATGGTGAATTACTAGTTAATTTGATGGATAAGGGATGGTATTTACGAAATGGTGGATAATACTACATTAGGGATAATATGGAAAAAATGGCTAATTTAAATAAAAAAGCAGTAGAAAACAATGATAATATTATTAAATTCTCCAAAATGACTTCTAAAATACTTAAAGACATAATAAACATAGTCGATGAATATACGAAAGATATTTTATTGGCAGAAAATTATGAAATCGAATTTAAAGGATTTAGTTTAACGGATGCTGATGGGCGATTGCATAGGATATTAAGTATTTCAGACCTGGATGAACTATATTTGAATGAATACTTGAAAAATGACAGAATAACATTAAATAGTGCTAAATGCAAAAATGATGATAATGACTCTGAAAAAGATATTTTGGATGTTTATTTTCAAAATAGGTCTTATAAACTTAAAAACATAGATTTAAGAAATTTGGAGAATGGTTATGTCACCATATATCTATCTTCAAAAAAATCTAAGAATTATCGGTTTAAAAAAGATGATAAATATACTGTTTTGCATAAGAATTTTAATAATATTAGCGCAGAACATTTCGAAAGAGTTTTAAGGTGGAAGGACTTAGACTCTACCCAATTGGACGATTTATTAAAATCTTTTGACGTTAAATGTGAAGAATTGCTAAATATCATTTCTGAAACAGCAGGTATTGGAGAATTAGAATTATATTTGGATTTATTCAATGATTTAGAACATATAAAGAATGAAACAATAATTGAAAATAATAAGGTGGTCATATGGATACATCCCATATATTTATTTTCTGAAATCAACGTTTTAAAAGGTTTGATTTACTATGAGTTATTAGAATACGATAGTTCACTGATTGAAAATAAATATCGGATTATTTTTGAATATTGTAAAGAATATAAATTATTAATTGGTAAAAATTTGCAAGTGATAGGGAAACTTAGAAAAATTGCAGATGATAAAAATGATTTAGAAACTATTGAAGAGATAGATAAGATGCTTGTAGAATTAATTTAACTAATATTTTTTAGCTAAATTTTAATTTTACATTATTTTATCTTTTATCTTTTATCTTTTATATATTATATTTTATTTCTTTAGCATTTTTATTACTTACTAATTTTAAAGAGTATATTTTTAAATATTTTATAATTATCATTATTATTATAATCATAGAGTTTTGCGGTAGATATTATGAAAATTGGAAATGTAGAATCGTATTTAAATGATGTAATTAAAAAAGAAGGAGCTGCATATGCGGTTTTAATCGACCCTGACGAGAAGAACTACGCTGAAATAGCTGAAAAGGTTAAAGATTATGCAGATGTTATAATAATCGGAGGTAGTATTGGAATATGTAATTTAGATGATATTACTAAAGATATAAAAGAAATAACGAATCTTCCAACGATATTATTCCCTGGAAATGTAGATGGAATCACGAAAGAAGCTGATGCACTCTTCTATATGACACTTATGAACTCTAAAAATACCTACTGGGCAATAACTGCGCCTACTTTAGGCTGTATTAAAATTAAAAAAGAAGGTATCGAGCCAATACCTATGGCATACATAGGAGTAGAGCCGATTCAGAATACTGCAGTAGGTTACGTAGGTGAAGTAAATGTGATACCTAGTGCAAAACCAGAAATAGCTGCAATGTATTGTTTATCTGCGTCATACTTTGGTATGAGGTGGGCTTACCTAGAGGCAGGAAGTGGTGCAAAATTCCCAATCGATAACAAAGCAATTGCTACTGCAAAGCATTTAGCAGATATAAACATAATTGTAGGCGGGGGAATCAGAAACCCTGAAACAGCTTTCGAAAAGGTAATTTATGGTGCGGATGTAATTGTTACAGGAACTTTAACTGAAGAAAATCCCGAAGCGGTAAAAGAAATGAGAAACGCTATTAAAAAAGCAGGTTTAAAAAAATTAGAAAAATTAAATAAACTCTAATTATCTAGGTTTATTAATTATATTTTATTAATTTAAATTTTATTTTTACTATTTTTTATTATATTATTTTAAACTAATTTTGAATTTACTTCACCTTTATTCCATTCATACACTACATTACCCATATTTGACATATCCATGATTGGTACAATAGCAGGTGTCGGTGCAATTCCCATTTTTTTCTGGAAAGAGGTTTGTTCTTGGAATGTACCGCTGTTTACCATAACTACGCCCTTGTAGTTACCACAACCATTGATATGAATGTGCCCAGTATGGAATACATCAGGCTTTTTATCAATAATTAAGTAGTCTTTTATTTCAGGGGCTATTGGGCATCTACCACCATATGTAGGACACAAATGTCTTCTTTTTAACAATTCTTTCATAATGGAACAAGGATTTGTATATTGAGCCTCTGAAATTTGTCCTATTACATCATCAAAACTTCTACCGTGGTACAATAGGAAATCTAATCCATGTACATTTACAGAGCAAGGATTTGAAACGAAAGTAACGTTTTCTTTTGGGAATAACTCTCTTACTTCCTTACTAAAAGTAGGTTGAGGCTCTGCAGGTCTTAATGCGTCGTGGTTACCCGGGCATATTACAAAATGAATATGTTCTGGAACTTGTGCTAAATAATTTGCTACTTCTTCATACTGTGAAATAATATCCACTTCGTATAAATCTTCTTCTTGACCTGGATATATCCCCACACCATCTACTAAATCTCCTGCAATACTTACATATTTTAATTTACTAGCTATATTTTGTTCTTTGGAATTTCCCACATCTCCATTGAGGAATCTTACAAATTTTTCAAAAGTTTTTGCCATAAATTCATGGCTACCCACGTGAACATCAGATAAGAATGCAGTATATATTTCTTCATCAATTTTTTTTGTAGGTTTAACATCTACGTCCGGCCTATAGGTTTTATCCACAAACATTAACCTACCATCGTTACTAACGGTGCCTTCAAAACCCATAATTTCATCGAGCAAGATGTCTCCATATATCTCCTTATTATCAATTTTATTTTTCATTATTAGGACTTTAAAGTCACCTTTTTGGTCTTCAATTTCAACCATTTTGTGTCCATTTTTGGTGACATTAACATCGGAGATAATTCCTACTAAAAAGATTTTTTCATTCTTTTTTGTGTATGCTTTAGTTAATGGATATGCCTTTTTTTGATATTTCCTTTCAATAATTGTCTTTAAAGTTTCATACCTATCTCTAAAATATGTTATAAAATCATCCAAAGTACCTTCACAGGTTGAATTTCCAGTTACGTCGGTATCTTTATATACTTTAACTTGAGTTTCAATATCTTTTGAATCAAATTTAAACGAAGAATTTACGCTTTTTCTTATTGATTTAATTTTTTCAAATCTTTCTAATCGATTTGCTAATTTTAAATCTCTTTGAATTTCTGCTTCTGATTTTTCTTCTTCTACGATTATTTGTTTTTTAGTTTCTTCAATTTTTTTAGTTGATTTGTCCTGAATTTTTTCGTTTTTTATTTCTAAATCTATAATATTATATTCTTTTGATAATTTTTCATCTAAATTCGTTTTTGAACTTTTAAATTCAATATTTGTTTTAGAACCCATATAATATTTTAAAAAATCAAAATTACTATATTCTGATATTATGTCATTGACGTCATTTTTTAAAAATAAGTCCATAAAATGATTATCCAGTAATATAAAATCTTTTTTTGAATTTTTGAATTTGGATATTTTTGATATTAAATTTTCCAAATCTACTTCTTTAAAACTTTTTAGACGATTATAACAAGACGGTGAAACTAAAATCTCTAAATCTAGTAATAATTTAATTATATCCATACTTAGCCCCATTTTAGTAATTATTTTAGCTTTTAATTTTTAAATTCTCAATTATTCTCAATTATTCTCAATTATTTTATCTTAATAGAATTCTTAAGTTTTACTTTTTAAGTTTTACATTATTATTTACGTTGCTTTTTTCATCAGATGTATTTTTATTATTAGAATGTTTATTTATATTATAACAAAGATAATCTAATGGATGAGTAATTCCTTTAAGATTACAGATTGAATCGGGTCTACAATAATAATTAAGTCCTTTGCCCCCATCAATCTTCCAATTTTTACAGTATTCGCAATGTGTAATGTGGTCAGTAACTTTATAGCCTATATTATGGCTAATATAATATCTAGTTTTTTGAGTGTCGAAGTCACCAACAGTACTAAACATTGCTATTAAGTCATCCATAAATTTCTCGATATCTTCCTCACCTGCAATATCTGTGGCATTTTTATTGCAAATTTCGCCATCTTCTAGTGGTCTTACGTTAGGATTCATTTGAGATACAAACCAGTAGACTACAAAACTACGTCTTGCATAATGGGATGGGGAGCCTCCTGTTAATATATCATTTAAAAGCTCTCGTATACATGGAGGATGCCATTCTTCAGGAATAATTCCATTAAATCCTTCATAGTTTATTTTAATACCTGTATCTGTATTAAATACTATTTTAACATCTTCTAAAGCTAATTCTATATACTCTTTAAAGAATATTTTTAACTCTTCGGAAATTTTTTTGGATTTTATTTTTTGAACTGCTTCCTTCATTTCTAACCTTATTTTCTCATAGAGGTATGTTTGGTAGATATCTTCAGGCAGGTAGATATAAACTTTACCTTCTTCATTTGATAAATCCATACGTTCCAAATGCAAATCGTTATTATGTGAATTACTTGCTATTTTAATAAACGTCCAAATGTCTATTTTGTGCCCCAAACCTGATATTTTGGGTTTAAATTCCCTTTTTGCTAACTCTTCGGAAATTTTTTTAACGTAGTAGTTATTGTATTTACTATAAGATATCATAATTAAAATTAAATAATTTATTAAAATATCTTTTGAGCAATCATAAGGGTTTATATTGTAAAATCTTTTAATATATTCGTAGTAAGTGTCGTTATTTAAGTCAACTAGGTTTTCAATATTTTTTTTATATTCTTCATTATTTTCAAAAAGTGATTTAAGTCGGTAATGAATAAGCTTTTTATTTTCATTTTTTTCTAATTCTTCAATTAGATTTAAGTTTGAAACTTCTTTTAATTTATCTAAAAACATCAAATCACTTGTAATTTTTATTTTTGTAGCTTTTTAAATTTTACTAATTTTAACCCTATATAATATACATTACTTAATTTGTAAATTAATAATAAATAGTATCTTAAAGTATTTTAAATTATTCAATACTCTTTTAGTTTAAATTAATCAATAATTTATTAAAAAATAATAGAAAAATATTTTATATTATCTGTATCTTGCAATAGGGTATTATTTTAATGTATTATACAATAATATTGAGGCTTCCCCAATAGGACCAATATTCACGTCCAAGATATGTTTAGGACTACCTTTAGTAGCTTCTATTTCCTTTAGGCTGAATCCTGAATTACTTCCACAAAATACAATTAAATCTTTTTCCCCTATTTCTTCAAAATTAAGCTTTTCTTTACTTACACCACTATTGGTTATCATTATAACTTTTTCAGGGTTTAATAACTCAATTGCATCTTCTAAACCTTCTAAATACATTAAATTTTTATTGTTCTTGATTGCCATTTTTTGAACTATTGGTACTCCATTCTGAGCAGCGGAACTTGAAGCTTTTGTAAATATTATGGTGTTTAATCCCATACCAAAAACGACTTTCGCAAATTCTTCAACTTGTTTTGAGCTAAATGAGTTATGTAATGCAACGTACATTTTATCACCTTTGAAATTTATCTTAATAAGAAATTATTAGTAAGAATTTATTAATAAGAATTTATTAATAATATATAATTATTTTATAATTTATCCTTTATTTTTAATCTTCTAAGCTTTTTAAGTATATATATACTTCTTTTGCAATGGCTTTTGATAACGTAGGGGGTACACTTTCACCAACTTGGTTGTAAGTAGATGTTAAACCTCCTGCTAATATATGATAATCGGGATATCCCATTAGACGGGCTTGTTCACGAACCGTCAATAGACGCTGTTTATTTGGATGAATAAACCTACGTTGACCCATAACGGTATCGGATATGTCGTTTTCATCGATTAATATGTAATTCTCTAAACTACCTTTCGAAGCCCTAAATTTAACTGCTCCAGACCCTACTTTTGTGTCTTTTAATTTTTTTGAAATTCTTTCGGGTAATGGAGATTGTTCTTTATTTAAATTTAAAGAGGTTTTTTCATTAATTTTTGAATCATGATTTTCATCGAAATTGTTGATATTGATACCAGTATTAGTATTAATATTTTTATTTGGTGTAAAAAGATACTCATCTTCTAATATATCTCTCACAATAACCTTATTTTCAGACCATTCTGGATTTAAATGTATATTTGAAACGATTATCCTTTTTCTAGCTGAGGGATTTCCAAAGTTTTCAGCATTGAAAACATGGAAATATATTTCTTCATAGCCTACTTTCGCAAATTCCTGTTCTATACATTCCCATAATTGCCAATTAAGCATTCCAGGTACGTTTTCCATCACAAAAACTTTAGGTTTTAAGTCTCCCACTAATCTAATGTATTCTAAAACTAATCTTCCTAATTCGTCACTATATAATCTATCATATGGATTTTTAAATCTTTTTGGATTTGCACCAGTGTATCCTTCACAAGGGGGGCCACCAATTAATAAATCAATCTTTATTTCATTGTTTTTAAGTGTATTGTTACTATCATCTATGGTTTTGTTATCTATAAAATTTAAAATATCTATTGCATGAATTTCTCTAATATCTTCATTTATTATGACAGGATTTAAGTTATTATAATTATTTATTTTTTTAAATAACTCTATTTCTTCCCTTGACATAAAATTTTCAAGTTGAAAATAGTTTTCTTTTAATATATATTCGTATTTTCCATTTTTACAAATTCTTTCGTATATTTTTCCATTAAAATTCAGGGCATATGAACTAACGGGATTTTCCTCAATTTCAACTGCCACCAATGGTTTAAATCCTTCTTCTACAAAACCTCTGGAGAATCCTCCGCAACCACAAAATAAATCAACAAATTTAAAATGATTTTTTTCAATATTTTTATTATTATTGCCGTTATCTTTAATAGGTTCGACTTTACCACTACTCTTGGATGTATCTTCCAAACCACTTTTTGAAATCATAATTTCACCTTATACATAATAAATATAATATGGTATTTACATATTTTAAGATAGGGGTGAATAATATGAAAGCGAAGGAATTAACTTTATCTGAAAGTTACGATGTTTTGCGGAATGCGAAGAAAATAGCTATTGTAGGGGTTTCATTAAATGAGCGAAGAGTAAGTAATCGAATTACAAAAGTTATGGTTGATTTAGGTTATGATTTATATCTAGTAAATCCAAAATATGAAGGTCAGAAATTTGAGAATTATGTCATATATTCATCTTTGGAGCGCCTGAAAGATGAGATAGGCTATTTGGATATAGTTTGCGTATTTAGGAATCCAATATATATGGTAGAAGAAGCTAAAAAAGCTATCGATTATGGAGATTTTGGAGTATTTTGGATGCAACCAGGTACAGATAGTGGAAATGCAATAGATTTAATGTTGAGAAATAATCATAGTATCGTAAAAGAAAAATGTATTGGAGTATTGGCAACTGATTTAAGATTAAAAAATATGTAATTTAGTATATTTTTGCATTAAGATATAATATTATTTTTAAATAAATTCATTATTCAATATTTTTGAAATAAGTTATAATTGCCATGTAATTTATCAAATTGGAATTTTTTAAAAAATAACTATATAATTAAGATGTTATATAGTCTATACATCAATTAAAATTTAAATTTATAAGATAATCTAGTAATTAATATATTATTTATAATTTAAGATATGTCTAGATTATTATCATATGCGGTGATATGTGTGAAAAATATACTTAGAAGAGGAAGGCTTGGAAGTAATGTAAATGAAGATGTAATGAAATACACTACAAGCTTAGAATTTGATAAAGAAATCTTTGAAAGCGATATATATTGTGATATTGCACACACGATAATGTTGACTCAGCAAGATATTATTTCCAAGGAACATGGTGCAATAATAGTTGAGGAATTAAAGAACATATTATCCAAAGGTATGCAAAACTTGGATTTGGACCCTTCTCTCGATGACATACACATGGTTATTGAAAATGAATTAATTAAGAAAGTAGGGGAAGATATTGCAGGTAGAATGCACACCGGTAGGAGTAGAAACGACGAAGTTGCAACTGATTTAAGATTGGCCTTGAGAAAAAAGATTCTTGAAATAGTTGCAATGATATTAAAATTAAATAAAAGTCTTTTAAAAGTAGCTGAAAGTAATAAACATACTCTCTCTGTAGGCTATACTCACTTACAACAAGCACAACCGGTTACGTTCGGACATCAAATGCTTAGCCACGTTTCAGCGATTGAACGAGATATTTCAAGGTTTTTGGATACTTATAATCGTGTAAATGTATGTCCTTTAGGTTCCGGAGCAATGGCAACTACTGGATTTAATATAGACAGAATCAAAACAAAAGATTTACTAGGCTTTGATGATATAATTAATAATTCAATGGATGGCGTTTCTTCAAGGGACTTTATAGCAGAAACAATGTTTGACATATCTATGTTAGGAACTAATTTAAGTAAAATATGTGAAGAATTAATCGTATTTTCATCATGCGAATTTGGAACAATTGAAATAGCAAATGAATATACCTCTACATCTTCAATAATGCCACAAAAAAAGAACCCTGACGTAGCAGAAATTTCAAGGGCAAAACTTTCAACCTTAAATGGGGAATTAGTAACTGTATTGACAATATTAAAGGCATTGCCAAATACTTATAATCGAGATTTGCAGGAAATAAGCCCTCACCTTTGGAAAGTAACCGAAACAATTCTTGATACATTACACATGGTTGAAGGAATGGTTTCAACCTTAAAAGTTAATGCTGAAAAAATGGAGAAATTGGCTACTGAAAATTATTCCACTGCTACAGAATTGGCTGATACTTTAGTTAGGGAGTGCGATATTGCATTTAGAATGGCACATGGTATTGTAGGGGAACTAGTAAGAGATTCAATTGAAAAAAATGTTCCAATATCTAGCATCATAACTGAAACATTAAATAAATATGGATTAAATTTGAGTGAGGAATCTATTAAAAAAGCTTTAAATCCTATGGAAAACGTAAAGCTTAGAAAAGTAATGGGCGGTCCTGCACCTAAGGAACTTGAAAGAGCTGTAGGTCACTTTAATTTAAAAATGGATTCTTATGAAAAAATAGTGTCTGAAAAGTATTCTAATATAGAAAATGTGGAATTTAAATTAATTAATTACAAATTGTAATTAACTTTCATATTTTTTTATTTTTTTTATTGTATATTATTTTTTTACACTATTGCCTATATTTAACGCTATTGAATACACCCTTAATAATTCCTGTGGCATAAGCACCTTTTTTTAGATTGAATTCTAATGTAATTTTGTATTTTCCTTTATTTAATTCGTCAGCTTTAAATTTTCCATATTTTACATTTTCAGGAATATTTAAAATCGGTCTATTGAAATTTCTAAATTTGCCTTTAATTAAATTATCATCTGAAAAATCTTTAAATTTAAGTTTATTTCTTTTTAAAACCATATTTATTGCATTTACAAATTTTTCATCGATTTCAGATAAATTTTTATCTAATTTATCATATAATAATGGCATTTCTTTATTTCTTAATTCTTCAAATAACGATTCGTCTATTTTTGAGTAATACAATAACGAGCCACAATCATAATCAATATATGTCCTATTTTCCTTATCTAATACTTCTTTTAGGTATTCTTTTAAACACTCGTTCCATAGGTAACTTTGGTAAGCTGCTATAAAAAGGTCATTAAGTCTAATATCAACATATTTATAAGCTTCCCTATATTCTCCCGTATTTTTAAGCTTTTTTAGAATATTTACGTACATTTTAGATTTAATATCGTTTTTAATTACATATTGATAACATTTATCCCAATTATTCCAGTTTTTGTCAATATATCTTTTCAAATCCTTTATTTTTTTATTTTCACTTTTTCCATATTTTGTTAACAATATTTTGAATATTTCTTCAAAATTATTTTTCAACATATATTCTACAATAAATTTTCCCTGAAAAACGCTTCCAAATCGCTGATTATCAAAATAGTTTGGCACACCATATTCTAAATTTCTAATGTTGTCGGCTATCTCTAAGAAATAGTCTCTATCTATATTTCTTATAGTTATTTCAAAATGATTACCTATTAAATCCCCTATTGTTAATTTATCGGAGGAATAGCCTATAAAATTTAATTTTAAATTATCTTCTTTAATATCTATTTCATATTCTGCAGGTATCGAGATGTATTGTTTTGTAATAGCGTGTCTATCTTTTAAACCACAATATCCGATTTCTTTTAAAGGTATTTCTTGAGATTTTGAGATATATGAGATTGCTTTTAAGTTTTCCATATTTTTTTTGCATAACTCATATATTTTGTAATTTTTTTCCGAAGAGTTTTCATCAGTTAATATATTCTCTAGGTCTAATACTTCCTGAACTTTAAAATCTTCTGGTTTTTGTCTTAATTTCATGATATCACTTATAATTATACGTAATTTTAGATAGTATTATTTCTTTTATTTTAACATATGATTAATCACTTAAAAAAATAGTTAAAAATAATACAAAAATAAATTGAGAATAAATTAAGAATAAAAATATCCTATTTTATTTTAAATTTTTAGTTATTTTATATTTCATAATATTTATTATTTTTCAATAATCGTTTCTTCAATCGACATTCCAAAATGTCTTGCTTTATCTTCAGTTTTTACAATGATTTTGTCTCCTTCTTTTAAATCTAAAACGGAGATATCCTTTCCTTTTTCACTTACTAGCCTTATAGTTTCTGCATTTTGCAATATAGTTCTTATTATTTCTCCCTTGTATTCTGCTTCTATGAGATAGAGGGGTCTTTTTTCAATTTTTACCCTTCCAACTATAACTTCTCTCGTTTCACCTTTCGAACTTACGGCAAGAACCTTGTCTCCAGCTTTTAGGTCGCTAAGGTATTTTGTTTTATTATTAGGGCATAGTACATAAGCATGAACTGGACCTGCATTAACTCGGAAGGGTCTGGTGGCCACATATTGATTTTCGACACTCTCGGCGTGTACTAAAAATAACGCTTTTGAGTATGAACCAATTAACATACCTTCGCCTATATTTAACATTGAACAAGTATCTATACAAACTCGGTCTCCACTACCAACAGGTTCAACTTTTTTTATTGTTGCAATATCCATCTTTAATTTAGGTGAGTTAAATGTTACAATTAATTCTGAGAATTTTTTTATTTCGTTAATATCTTCTGACATCAAAGCTACGCCATCAACACCTTTTTCTAAAATTTCGTAAGCTACTTCGGCATCTTTAAGGTTTTTAACCAAAGAAACTATTTCTATTTTTGTATTAAATAAATCTGCTATTAAATTTTCTAAAGGAATTATATTCCAGTCTTTACCCTCCAATATGACATAGTCTATTAAACCAGATTTACTCAATTCTGAAGCCATTATTTCATCATTTTTTGACATTATTTTGATTAATACAGCTATTTTTTTACTATTTTCTTTTTTTAAGTTTGAAAGCAGTTCTATATTTTCGTCTATTTTTTCAGATATATCCTCGTTATCGAGTAGTAGCATATCTGAATTAGAGTTTTTAGATATTATATTAATTTTTCCAAGCTTTTTTATCATAGTTAGTTGTTCATCAGTTATTCGGGGTATTATTACAGAATCTATGGAGCTTTCTAATGAATCTTTGACTGTTTCTTTAATTTCTTCCCATTCACTGTTAAATGTATAAATAAATCCAAATTTTGCCATAATATCACCTAATTATTTCTATAGATTTTAGTTAATTTTAATATTATTTTTACTTTTTAGGTTAATTAATTAAAATTACTTAATTATTTTATATACTCATATATTAAATATATAACCATTAATCTTAATTAATAAATCTAAGTTTTCATAATAGTATATATATCAAACAATACTATTTGTTATTAAATATTATCACAAAATTAGATGTAAGGAATTTGTAATTTTTCATTACTTTCTTATTAATTTATTACTAAATTTTATAAAAAAATCCAAAATAATGTCTGTTTAGGGATAAAGTAGGATTTATTATTTTAAAAGTTTTTTGAGGTGTAAATTATCGATAAATTATTGATTTACATTAAGGATATGGAAGATTTGGATTGGCGAATATTAAGGATAGTTGAAATATGTTTAAAAAATCACGAATGGGTGCCAATTAAAGAAATTGTTAAAAAGGCTAAATTGAATCAAAATGAAGTTTCCTACCGTATTTCAAGACTGATTCACATAAAGATGTTAAATTCATCGCAATATGGTTATAGGATATCACATTGGGGTTACGATGCCTTGGCTATTGATACTTATTCTAAAAAAGATTTGATAGTCGGCATGGGTGGTAAAGTAGGTGTCGGAAAAGAAGGTGACGTATATAATGTATTATTACCAGATAATAGAAATGCAGTTCTAAAATTCCATAAACACGGTAGAACTTGCTTTACAATGGGCAAACGTTATAGAAATTATCTTGCAGATAAAAGGCATATGAGTTGGCTTTATTCTTCTAGACTATCTGCTGAAAAAGAGTTTGAAGTATTAACTGCATTATACCCTATAGTAAAAGTACCTGAGCCTATTGCTAATAACAGGCATACAATTTTAATGGGTAAAATGGAAGGTACTGATTTAAAAAAAGCTAATTTACATAGATTAGATTTAAATCCTGAAGAATTATTTGAGGAAATAATTGAAGAAGTTAAGAAAGCGTATAAATTGGGTTATATTCATGGAGATTTAAGTGAATTTAATATATTAATTAATAGCGACGGAGATTTTGTAATAATTGATTGGCCCCAGGTTATCGAAATAAACGATAATAAGTTTAAAATAGAAAAGATTTCTTCTAAAGATGTAGAGTATGACGTAGAATATTATTTAAAAAGAGATATTGGTAATTTATTACGTTATTTCAAAAAATATGGACTTAATAAAGATTTGGATACTTTATATAATTATATTATTAATTAATTACTTAAAAAATTTTATTTTTTCTTTTATTTTATTTTATTTTACTTCAAAAAATATTTTCAGTTGGTAATTCTATATTCTAATAATAATTATGGTAATTAAAAATAGTTAACATTTAAATAATTACAGTGATATATATATATTTATGTTTTTAAAATTGATGGCTATTAATTTAACATATATGGGCTTAAAAACTTATAATAAAATTATTTGATATATCGAGAAATAGGGAATAAGTGGTAATATGGAGTCATTTTTAACAGAAGTACAAGTAAAAGTTTTAGATTTGCGTAAAAAGGGGCATACACAAGACGAAATAGCAAAAAAGATGGGGACTAGTAGGGCTAATATTAGCATGATTGAAAAGAGGGCTAAAGAAAATGTCGAAAAAGCAAGGAATACGCTTAGTATTTACAGTGATATAATAGCACCTTCTAGAATTGTAATACCTGAAGGTACTGACGTTTTTGAGATACCTAAAATAGTATTTTCAAAGTCTGATGAAGATGAGATTCATGTGAGATATACTTCTCTGGAAATTATGGAGTTTATCAATCAAAATGCTAAAAAATACATAAGAAATAGATTTGTAAAAGAACCTTTTATTGTTACAATTATGCAAACTGGCGAAATTTATATAACTTCAATAGATTCAGAATCAAGTGATTATGAAAATAACATGTTAAAATAAAATAAATATATAATCTTATTTTTAGATTTGCTAATATTGTAATATTTTAAAATTAATTAGCTACCAAATAATAATTTAAAGTTCTAATTTGGAGATATAATGAAAATAATAAATCAAATTCCTGAAAAGAATCTAATAAAACTAATGCCTGAAAATTTAGATGATTTATGGCATTTATCGAATATTATACAATATAATAATGCTGTATCGGCTTTAACTGAGAGAAGAACTGAAGATAAAGGGGATAAATTAAGAGCTGACCGGGGTGTAAAGAGAAAGGTTTATTTGGGTATAAAGGCTGAAAAAATATCATTTCATGAAGATACAAATCGTTTAAGGGTAAATGGTAAAATAATTCATGGACCAGATGATATTCCATTAGGTTCGTACCATACTATCGACATTGAACCACTGAGTCAGGTTTCCATACAAAAAAATTGGAAACCTTGGGATTTAAAGCGATTAAAAGAAGCTGAGAACTCGTCAAAGAACCCTAAAATAGTGGTTGTAGTATTGGATGAACACAATGCAAACGTGTATGTAGTTCGAGAATATGGTGTAAAAGAACTAGCAGAACTAAAATCGGGAATTTCTAAAAATTTAGGTGCTAAACAAAATGAACAAATGCGTTTTAGTTATTTTTCTGAAATTGCATCAATTATATCTGAATTTTCTGGAAAAATACTAGTTACAGGGACGGGTTTTGCACGAAACAACTTCCAAAAGTATGTTTCTGAAAAATATAAGGAATTATCCCCGAATATTGTTGTAGAATCAAGTAATCATACTGGTAGATTGGGGTTACAAGAAGTTTTAAAATCCGGTATAATTGATAGAATATATGGAGAAGCCCGTTTGAGTAAGGAATCGCAATTAGTTGAAAAATTACTTGAAGAAATATCTAAAAAAGGGCTTGCAGCTTATGGTTTAGCAGAAGTGGAAAATGCTTTAAATTACTGTGCAATTGAAAAATTATTAATAACTGACCAATATTTAAGGTCTAAAAGAAGAAATATTGAACAAATGGTAATTGAAGTTGAAAATTCAAACGGAGAATTGGTAGTTGTATCTACAGAACATGAATCAGGGAAACAGCTTAAAGCACTAGGGGGAATAGCTGCATTACTAAGATTCCCTGTCGAATAATATATCAATAAAATAATAAAGGTTAATAGAATTCAAACTATTAAAAAATAAATTTTAAAGAATATTAAATTTAATTAATTAAAATATCTTTTCTATCTTTAATTTTCATTTTGGCTAATTTTGTAATTTCATCAGTATTAACGGGTTCTTTAACTTCAATATGGTTATTAAGAACGGCTTTATCAAATAAACCTTTGCCCCAGTGATTTCTTAAGATAACTGTCGAAACACCTTCTGGTGAACCAACATTACCAACAGATATATCTGAGTTGTACCCTGTGAAATCTTTACAGTACATACAACCGGTTCTTACTAGTTTTTCTAAATCTTTAATTTTGTAGGATTTCATATCTCCATTATCTAGCAAAACAATGAATTTTCCTTTTTCAATGTCCATTTTTTTAATATCCCATGGATTAATGCCTTCTTTTTCTAACATTTCCATCAAAGGGCCGTATTTCATTGTTTCATAGCAGAAAAGACCTATTTTGAATCTTATGGCTTTTTCAAATGGTTTCAATAAATCATTATTTGAACTTGTTATTGAATTCAAAGAGTCCATAACACAAGGTGTACCTATAACAGCTAATCTTTTAAGTTTTTTGTTATAAACTGCTTCTCTTAATGCTTCTAAAATTGGTACATTCCAGCTGTACCTACTACCTGATGACTTAAGAACTTCTTCTTTTGAAGTAGCCAAATAAGATTCTGGTTCCATAGTCCATTTATCTTCAATCATAACGATTGCGCCATCTATTAAATCTTCATCAAAAGCCTCTGCTAATAATGCAGTTACAACACCTCCGCTCTGAACGGAACCATTGCTTTTTTTAGCTTTAGCTGTTTTTATCTCAATGAAATCTCCAATTGGAGCTTCAGGGATTTTTTTAGCTAATAAGCCGGACGAAGTTCTTGGGCAGGCATCGTAACAAGCGCCGCATTTTACATTGTAATTTGTAACTTTACAAAAGTCGAAAGATAATGGTGATTCACTTGAATCCAATTTTCCACATTTTATCTGGTCACATCCAACTCGCATAGGCTCGTCTTCCATGAAAAATATGTTGTCGCAAGGACACACTGCAACACATGCTCCACAGCCTGAACAAGTTCCAATATCCCAAACTTCCTTTTTTAAATCTAAATATGATTTAGTAATCATGATAACACCTTAATGGTAATTTTATTGCAATATTGATTTAAGTGCTAATAATATCTTTAAATATTATTTTGTAATTTTCAATCGTCAAGATTATCTTATATCTGGAGTATATAATTTTTTAAATGGCCTGCTTGAAATTGGGGCAATTTTTGTATAATTTGAATTTAGTAATTTATTTTTTATTTCATCGCTGTAATTAAATTCATTGCAATAATCTTCAATATAGTATGTGATTTTTTCTAAATCTTCTTTTTTAAATTCTTTAATATCTGCAGCTACTCCTAGTTGACTTTCGTTAACTTTTCCACGTATGTATATTACTCCACCGTGAATTCCGGTACCTAACATTGAATTTTTTACAAATTCGGTATCTTCAGATTGTATATTTAAATTTATAATAATGCCTCCTGCCATATATTCGCCTAAAAAGTCGCCTGCAGTTTCTCCAATTACTAAAACAGGAGTTTTACCTTTATATTCTTTCATATGTATGCCACTTCTATAGCCTACACTACCTTGAACATATACAGAACCGCCTCTCATGGAGTGACCTGTAGCATCGCCACTACTGCCATGAATTATAACTTTTCCTTCGTCCAATGTATTTCCTGGAGCATGGTCAGCATTTCCATAAACTTCTACCCTAGGGCCTTTCATGAACATAGCCAAGTCTCCACCAGGTATTCCGTTTATAACTATTGTTAAGTTATTTTTAGAGATTCCGTTTCCTATAAACCTTTGACCTAAAACATTATTTAATGTTATACGTTCTAAATCCGGATTATCTTTAATAATCTCATTTATCTGCTCATTTAGTTCTTTGTAGTATATACCGGAAGTATCTATTGTTACTTCTTTACTCATTATTTCACCTTTGGTATTAGGCAATAACTAAATTAGGATTTTAATATTGCAAAATCTTTAAAATCTTATTAATTACTTTATTTTTGGTAAATTCAAAATATTTGGTTAAATTATATTATATTTAATAAATTAATAATATAATTTAATATATTTTGATAGGAATTATAAACCAGCTTGTTTTAATCCTAAAGCTTTTAATTCTACTTCATTAAGACCTATTCCTCTTAATCTATCCCTATTTCCTCTTAAACTTTCAATAGAGTTTATACCTGCAGCACCAAGTAATTCTTTAATTTCATGAGTCCAAGCACCAATTAAATTTGAAACTCTATCTGCAGCTTCTTCAATTTCTAATCTTTCAACTAAATCAGCTCTTTGAGTTGCAATACCCCAACAGCATTTTCCACCGTAGCATCTACCGCAAACTGTACAACCCATAGCTATCATTGCAGCTGTACCAATATATACCGCGTCAGCACCTAGGGCAATAGACTTAAATACATCAGCAGAGTTCCTAATACCTCCACTTGCGATAATACTTACTTTATTTCTGTTTCCTTGTTCCCTTAGTCTGTCATCGACTGCAGAAATAGCTACTTCGATAGGAATACCTACGTTATCACGGAATACTTTAGGTGCAGCACCAGTTCCACCTTTGAATCCATCAATTACAACTGCATCCGCATCGGAAGTTGCAATACCATTTGCAATAGCTGCTACATTATGTACTGCAGATATTTTAACAAATACTGGTAATTTC
Source organism: Methanococcus voltae PS (assembly GCF_024807035.1). NCBI lineage: Archaea > Methanobacteriati > Methanobacteriota > Methanococci > Methanococcales > Methanococcaceae > Methanococcus > Methanococcus voltae. The sequence continues at coordinate 258,596 of NZ_JANUCQ010000003.1, read as the reverse complement.
CATCTAGTAGCTTCTTTTAAACTTCTTACAAGTTGTGCTAAGTCTTCAATTGAATAAATATCGTGATGAGGTGCAGGTGATATTGCATCTGAACCCTCTGGAATCATTCTAGTCATTGAAACTTCAGCTGAAACTTTTTCACCTGGCAAATGTCCACCAATACCTGGTTTTGCACCTTGACCTATTTTAATTTCAATTGCAGCTCCTTTTGAAAGATATTCACTATTAACTCCAAATCTACCACTAGCAACTTGAGTGATTATATTATCGGAATATTCGTATAAATCCCTATGGAGTCCACCTTCTCCAGTTCCCATAAATGTTCCACATCTTTTTACAGCTTTTGCCATAGCTTTATGGGAATTTAGTGAAATAGCACCATATGACATATGTCCTATCATTATAGGGGTATCTAATTTTAAATTAGGAGCTATTTTAGTTTTTAATTTTGATTTTTTAACTTTTTTACCATCAATTTCTTCTTCAATATATTCAAATTCTAATTTTTCAGGTTTTGAACCAATATATGTTCTTAATTCCATAGGTTCTCTTAATGGGTCTATTGATGGATTTGTAACCTGACAAGCATCCAATACTATATTATCATAGTATATCGGATAGTCTTTTGCATTGCCCATACCGCTTAATAAAATACAACCTGAATTAGCCTGGTTTAATACATCCTGTCTTGCTTCGGGGGTCCATACAGGATGTTTTCTACCTTGTGAAGGATTTTCAATAATTGTAATTGCATCTCTAGGGCACATTGATGCACATCTAAAGCATGAACCACATCTATTGTCGTAAGTTATGATTTTATCTTTTGATTTCCTGATAGCGTCCCAAGCACATTCTTTTGCACATCTACCACACAATATACATTTGTCATGGTCAATTGTAATTTTATATTTTGGTGGAACAGTTGATGGAATCATTGTTTCACTCCCTTAAATTTTTTATTTTTATTTTTACTTTAAAGTTTAATTTAAGTTTTAATTTTATTTTTTCGATTTCTATGATTATTTTAAAATTATTCTTCAAATCTTGCGATAGTCATCTTACCTGCATCTGGCATCCATACTCTATCTAATTCTGGACATATTAATCTAATTGCAGCTTCTTCACTAGATATAAATAGTAAATCGTCCTTTTCTGCAGCTACGAGTGGTCTTAACTTAATTCTATCTGTAAATCCTAACATATCGTTTTTATTGTCTACTTCGCCGTTTGAGAAGACTAAACCTTGATTTGTACCTATTACAATTGCAAATGGTCCGTTCATTGCAGCCCCTGCATAGGTCATTCTAATTGCTTCGCATATTTTCCTTTTTTCATCGTCCATATTATCTATATCTTTCCAAAATCTTGGAGCTAATGCACCTATCACATATTCTATTGGTAATTTGTGCTTTCTAGATAATAAATCGAATAAATATGCTACAACTTCGGTATCTGTTAATAAATTACACTCATATCCAAAGCTTTCTACATACCTTTTGTTTGTTCCGTAGCTTGTAATTTCTCCGTTGTGCACTACAGACCAACCCAATAAGTTGAATGGGTGAGCTCCTCCCCACCAACCTTTAGTATTTGTAGGGTATCTAGCATGTGATAACCACATGTAGCCTTCATAAGTGTCTAATTTGAAGTATTTAGCTACTTCATCTGGCCAAGCAGCAGCTTTAAATACGCCTAAGTTTTTACCGCTAGAGAATATAAACGCTCCATCAATCTTGGAGTTAATTTCAATTACCATTTCAACAATCTTATCTTCTTCGATTTCAGCATATTTTTCATCCATTTCGTAGAAGAATCTCCAAGAAATATGTTCTTTTTTGATAACTGAGTCGTCTACAGGTATCTCTTCATCTTTTACAATAATCCCATATCTCTGTAGTATTTCTTCAACTTTGGACTTTATTTGTGGGAAATCTACAGTATTGTCTATAAATACGTGGATTGCATATTTGTCAGCATATTCTGGGTATATTCCGTATCCTACATAACCAGAACCTTCGCCATTGCCTCTGTCCCTTAAACTATCCAAAGCTTTGGCAATTTTATCTCCTTTAATTAATCTACCTTTTTTACTCATAAAACCTATAATTCCACACATAAAAATCCTCCTTTTTTGGGTTATAGTAGTATGGATAATCTAATTTATATACATTATCAAATATGGAAATCTATAAATCTATTGATTTATAGATTTAAAATTTTGAAATGTTAGATTAAAGTTTAAAAAATTTATAAATTTAAAATTTTGTGATTTTTGATATTCGTCATGTATGTTATTATCATTATTATTAATTATATATGGTATTAAGTATAATGGATATTCAAATATATATAATAAATCCCTATTCTTTTAATGTTTTTGATTTAAGTTTTAAAAAATATATTAATATATTGAAAAAATTAGTATATAGGTATAATTAAATGTATTTTATAACATATTCATCCATTTATGGATTTGAGGTGTAAACATTACATCTACATACTTACCACAAAGCTCCATGATTTCGAATATCTTCTTTTGAGCAGGTGGTTTTATATTTAATCCTTCAATTGGTGTTATTGGTTGTATACACAGGGTTATATTACCTATTTTTGAAATATCTCTTGCAATTTTTTCGATTAATTCATTTGACGTATCTTCAAATATTACTACTTTTGCATAGACCTCAGTACCGTTTTTATAAAGATTTGCAATCGTTTCAAGCTCTTTATTATATAATTCTTCCCATTCTATAACTTTATTTGTTTTATCAAAATGTTCTGGTAATTTAATATCAATTGACGCATAATCGTAGTAATCTGCATCTTTTACAGCTTCGGGAAACATACCGTTACTTTCTAAAAATGTTTTATATCCTTTTTCACGTAATTCTTTAGCATATTTTTGAATATATTTAGAATAAACTAAAGGTTCTCCTCCGGTAAAGGATACCGCGAATAAGTCTGGAGTTTTTATTTTTTCAATGTTTTCAACCAATTTTTCGGCTAAATCAGGGATTTCTTCAATAATTCCTGACCCTGAGATATATTCAAACTGTGGAACTCCTTTACTAGTATTTGGTTCGTCGCAATATATGCAATTTAAAGGGCATTTCTTAAACCTTATAAATATAAATCGTTTTCCGATGTATTTTCCTTCGCCCATTATTGATGAAAAAACTTCTCTTATCATTACTATCACCTATGTTTGAATATAGATATATTAAGTTTACACATGTAATTTGTTAATTAATAGATATATTGATTATATATTTAATTTTAAACTGTAATTTGCCTTTTTTTTATAAACCTTTAATTTTAAAAGGAGCGGCTTTTAAAAAATTTAAGTTAATATATTTTACTACTTTAATTTCATACAACTATCTATATATACTATAAAGTCTATGAATTATTATTAAATCATCATGCAGTATGAAATATATATAAATGCCAAATATAGGTAAATACAATCTATAATGATTCATGATTTATAGCATTACTTCAAATACCTAGTTGCATGGTGTAAAGGTGAAAAAATGAACAGTGACAGTAAAATAATACCTGTTAAACAGGGAGAACAATACAACGTAACAATTGAAGACATGGGTAAAAGCGGAGACGGTATCGCAAGAATTGATGGATTCGTAATCTTTGTTCCTGAAGCACAAAAAGGAGAAGAAGTAGCTATCAAAGTTACTGCTATCAAAGAAAAATTCGCTTTTGCTGAAAAAATTTAATTTTTTCATCTATGAAGTGTGTTATAATTCAAATTACATATTAAATATGAATAAGATATTGCATTAATAACTATACTATTCATAAATAATTGTGGTAATGTTGGGCATAACATTCTTCAATATTTAATTTTTAAACTATTTTGAACTTGCTTATCGAAGTAATGTTATTCATACTCTGTAATTAATTGTAAATAAAAGATATTGACAATATGTTATATTGCATGAAGTTGTAAAAAATAATATAAAAAGATTTATATTTAAAATAACTTTAAATAATACTTTAAAATTATATTATAATATTAAATAAATTATTAATTTTAATTTTAATAGATTTTGTACCGTATATCGTAATTTAATCTTCGTTAATGGCTCGTACATCTTTTTTTGAGTTTCTAATTTTTTCATATATCTTTGGCTCTTGATAGTGTTCAACATGAGCTACATAGGGACAATCTTTGGGTAATGCTTTTACTAAAATAGCTTCCATCATGGATAAACAGCCTTTTTCAGTATGGAAACGTTCTTTGTATATATTGCATCTTTTAGTATCCAAATTTAAATGTTTGCAGTATACTACGTTCATTTTTTCGCCTTCGTAATCTTCATAGGCGTGTACAATACAACATCTCCCGCACTGTTTACAAATTTCATCTGGAAAAATAGTTTCGCTTATGTTTATTGAATGATTTTTATCGTAATTTATAGAACTTCTTTTTAAAATTTTTGAATTATTCAATTTTTCACCTGAGTTAATAATACTTTAAATAGCATTATATTATTATAGTTTATTAGCCGGGGTAAAAAAGATAATTATGAAACTAATGCGTGATATGAGCTTTAAAATTAAAAATTTTAAAAAATTACGCATTACAACATCAAAAAAATATTATTAAATTAAATTTTGAAATTTAAAAAGTATAATATGTATGATATTGTTTTAATAATTAATTTTCGCAATATCTTAAGATTTTAGCTACTAATTAATTATTATATGGCAATTATCTTATTTTTTAAGACCTTCAAATATTGCAGCTTGAAGACCGTGGAATTTAACCATACCTACAATTTCATTCTGGTCCATTTCTTTATTTTCAAATGAAACCATTTCTTCATTGTAAAGAGCATCAGGACTGTTTCTTCCTACAATTCTTAATGAACCTTTGTATAATTTAACTTTTACAATACCGTTCATTCTTTCCTGTGTTTTATCAATGAAAGCATCCAAATCTGCTTTTAAAGGTTCATGCCAGAGTCCTCTGTATATTAAATCTGCATACATGAAATCTACTGTTTCTTTAAATTTGATTTCTTCACGGGTTAATACAATTTGTTCAAGAGCTTTGTGAGCATTTATGAGTAAGAAAGCACCAGGGCATTCATAGTTTTCTCTTGATTTTAAACCTAAAATTCTGTCTTCTATGATGTCTACTCTACCAACTGCGTTTCTACCTGCAATCTCATTTGCTTTTCTTATTAATTCAACAGGTTCCATTTCTTCATCGTTTATTTTAACAGGAACGCCTTCTTTAAATTCGATTGTAACTAATTCCTCTTCATCTTTAGCTAATTTTGGAGTTGTGGTCCAAGCGAAGCATTCTTCAGGAGTTTCGTACATTGGGTCTTCGAGTACTCCACCTTCTATACTTCTACCCCATAAGTTTTCATCGATACTGAAAGGTTTTTCAAGGTCTACTGGTACAGGTATACCCTTTTCCATTGCATATTCAATTTCTTCAGTTCTAGTTAAGTTTAAATCTCTTATTGGTGCTACAATTTCTATTGAAGGGGATTTAGCTCTCATAATTGATTCAAATCTAAATTGGTCGTTTCCTTTTCCAGTACAGCCGTGTGAAATTGCTGACGCATTTAATTTTTCTGCTAGTTCTGCAATTTTAACAGCTATAAGTGGTCTTGCTAAAGCGGTTGATAATGGGTAGCCTTCATACAAAGCGTTAGCCTTGATAGCTCTGAATATATAATCTTTTGCAAATTCTTCTTTAGCATCAATAGTGTAATGCTCTAAAACACCGAATTTTTTAGCTTTTTCTTCTGGTTCAACTAAATCTTCAGCAGGTTGTCCTACATCAACAGCAACTGAAACCACGCTGTAATCATATTTGTCTTCCAATAATTTTAAACAGCAACTTGTATCTAATCCACCAGAGTATGCCAATACTGCGATTTTTTTGTTTTCTTTTTCCATATAATCACCAATATTTGTCTAGTTTAAATAATTTCATATGATTTAATTTTATAACTAATATAATTATATTAATTTATTTACTATTCCATTAGTTTATTATGTATTTATATCTTTCATTTTCGTATATTTTTTAGTTTATCTTATTTTATTTTTTTATCTTATTTCATTATTTTTCTTAAATTTTTAAATTTTTAATCTGTTGTACATTATTTTTGCAACTGCATAACTTGGGGTGGCCAAACTTACATCTTTATCGTATAATTCCGTAATTGATTTGATGTTATAGTTGGATTCTAAAGCATCGGTTAATATTTTTTCTCCAAGTCCTGTAATAATAACATTTTTTAATCCATATTTTGAAGAAACTGTTGATACATTATTATCTATTAATTTTTTCCATGCCTCATAGTATTCTTTTGCAATTTCTATGGCTTCTTCTTTAGATATTTGATTTAAATCAGTACATAATACTTTTGATATTCTAATTAAGCTATCTTCTAAACTAGTGGATTTACCGTCTGCAGTTTCGCAGGTGTAGTCACTTTCAGATATTTTACCCATAATAATGGATACATCACCAGTAATTGCAAAGTATTCCGAAGATACATTTGATAAAGTACCTCTAAAATTAATTTGATTAGTTAAAAAGGATAGGGGGGTTCTTAACGTTCCGATATACAGTAATTCGTTGTTCATCAATCTTTCTAAGTCATTATCATTTGCCAAAACTTTGCCATTTTTTATGGGTATTATATCTGTAGTTGTAGACCCCATATCTACAAATATGCAATTTTCATCAATTTCTTTTATTAATTCAGCTGTAGCTCTCCAATTGGATGCGGAAACCCGCATATGATTGTTTTTAGCTTCTTCAACACTTATAAAATTCCCTTCGGTATCAAATACTTCAATGTTTTCAACAGGTATTTTATCAGAATAAGCTTCTAAAACTGCATCTAGTATTGCAACAACTCCTTCTTCTTTTGTAGCGTAGGAGTCTGCAAGTTCGGCAGTCATAACCAATGCTACCTTAAAATCAGATTCTGGGCAATTATTTTTGAGAACTTCGGTTAACCTATGGTTTTCTTTCCACATTGGCAAATACACATGTTTTATATTGTGTTTGCCCTTTTCATCAATTTCTGTTATTTTGGTATTTGCTCCGCCAATATCTACGCCAATAATCTTCATAAAAATCCCTCTTTAATCTTCAATAGAATATATTTACAAAATATGATTATGATTATATTATAATATGCTATTAATTATTTTAAATATTGTGATAATTAGTAGACTAATATATTTATGAAATATATAAAACATTATATAATTTAAAAGATATATCAAATGTTTAATTAAAATTTTATCTCATAACTTATGATAAAAACATAAATTTATAAGATTATATAATAATTATTAAATTCTTTAAATTATATTAAGATTAAGATATTATGAAATCAGTACCTCAAACCCAAAATTTAGATTCCAAAAATGATTCAAAGGATAGAAATTCCTTATTTAGTGAAATATCTAATTTATATAGTGAATACTATAAATATGCGATAAAACGAAAATGGCTAGAAATACCAACGGATTTACCTCATAGAGAAATAGGTTTTGGTATAACAAAAAAAGTAGATAATCGTAACATATGTTTTGAGAACAATATCGATTATTTAAAATGGGTGCTTAAAAACTCTCCACTTCATTTGTATAAGTCGCTATCGTATATGGAACACCCTGAAAATATGGGTGGTGCTAATCAAAAGAAATTGTTTAGGCGAGAAATAGCATTTGATATTGATACCCATAAAACTGAGAAATGTAAACACGAAGAAAATTGGCTATGTGAACATTGCCTAGAAGAAGCAAAAAATCAAACTTTGATTTTGATTGATGAATATTTAATTCCATTTTTTGGATTTTCTAAAAATGATTTAAAAATAGTTTTTTCAGGTAATAGGGGATATCACATATATATTGACCCAAAAAATGAACAAATAAAAGAAGAAATTGAACACTGGGGTAAAAATGAGCGTAGATATTTTATAGAATTCATATTGGGTAAAAATTTAAGTTTAAATCATATGGGAAGTGCTTGGAAGACAATTTTAACAAATCAGTTTAAAAAGAATAAATTTCCGATTAAATCATTTAAAAACTCTAATAATTGGGACAAGGAACTTAATAAATCCACCAGGGAAAAATCAAAACCTTTACTATTGGATATAATAAATAAAACTAAAAATAGATTGGAACTAGATGAAAAAGTAATGGATGATGATATTAGACTTTTAAGAACCGTTGGTTCATTACATGGTTTCACTGGGTTCATGGTTAAAGAAATAAAGTATGATACATTATCAAATGGTTTTTTTGAACCATTATCTGACGCAGTATTTTCAGAATTTTCTAAAACTTATTATGATATACGAATAAATACTGCTATTGACGAAGTTACTATTAAAAATGAGCAATATACTAAAGAGAGTAAAGAAGTTCCGGCTAGTCTATTATTGTTTTTATATGGACACGGAGTAAATTTTGAAATTTTGAAAAAACACTAATTTAATTTTTTAATTTCCATAATTATTATATTTATTTTTATAGTTATTTTTTAAAATAATATCTTTATCAATATGCCATATATTTATAAATTTAAATTTATAAATATATATTTCTAAAATAAAAAGTAGCCCGGCGCGGATTCGAACCGCGGTCTCAGGTTCCAAAGACCCGAATGATTGGCCTCTACACTACCGGGCTATACTGCATTAATGAAGTTTTGATATTTTTAACTAACTTCATAATAGGAAAGGTATTTATAATATATAAATGTTTCTATAGGCTATTCATCGAAAACTATATATAGTTAAAATGGCTTATTGAAGTAAGATGTTAATGCCTCAGTGGCTCAGCCTGGTAGAGCGCCTGCTTGGTAAGCAGGAGGCCGCGGGTTCAAACCCCGCCTGAGGCTTTTTTTAATATACTACGAAAGAATTTATTAATTTAAATATATTGATACTATTTTCAAATATGTTATTTTACTGAAGATTAAAAATTAAAATAAAAAAATTTAAGAAAATATTACTATATGATTATTTAGAAAATTTCCAATAATCTTTTAAATTGTTAATTCCATTACTTTTTAGAAATTTTTTATCAAATTCATTCAATGGGTATTTTTTAAATGGTGGTATGGAACTTCCGGTTTTTGAGTATATATGCCCATTTTTAGCTTTTGCTGCTAGATATTTGCCCGCATCTTCTCTGACAATTATGTTACCATCTTTCATATCTGAGCCTGTAAAATCCGCTGTTTTCCCATTTATAATAACCGTACCACCCCTTAATACTGCACCAGTATTTTTACCTGCATCTCCATTAATGATAACTTTACCTTTTTTCATTAAAATACCTGTACTTAAATCCACATTGCCTTCAACAGTTACGATGTAATCTTCATCAAGTCTAGCTCCCACCGTATCTCTAATTATATTATCGGAAATTATTAAATTTTCAGATATTATCCTATTGGGCTTTAATATCTTGTAACCTTTGGAATTTCCATTTTTTAAGAAATCAGTAATCGATACGAACTTTTTATAATCTTTAATATCGCTTTCAATTTCTATTATATTACCCACTGGTTCTTTAATTTTATATTTTTTACTCTGATAGATTACGCCAGAAACCATGCTTATTCCACATCTTGTGTCGATATCCCCATTTATAATAACCGTACCTGAATTAACGATGTCTCCAGAGCCTCCAAAATACTTTAAATCAGCACCTAGTGAACTACAAAATCTTTTCCCAACATTTCCCTCAATAATTATAACATTTTTTGGGTTTTTTATAAATTCAACTAATTTTTTGTATGATATTTTAGAGTTTGGCATTATCTCATGATTCTCATCAAAATTACTTTGCCATTTAAAATTGTATGTATAATCTAATAGGCAATTTAATGGTTCAGATAGTTTAATGGTGAGTATATTATCGCTTTTGATGTTTTTCAGGTAATTTTCAATAGTTTTTTTTGATTTTAAAAAGCTAAACATAATATCCCCATAATATGATTTATTATAGTCAACATAGTCCATATTATTTTTATATTCTTTACACCATATACCCTTTTTGATATGGTTTTGAAACATATGTATGTACATGTAAATTATTTGAACTATTTTTGTGAAATTTTGCAAAATAGAATTATTTTATATCATTTAGATATTACTTTTAAACAGCCACATTTGCGTTCGTATATCATACTAATAATTAATACCTTTGAGAAGTTAAACAAATTTATTTAAAAAAATTAATGACGTACATTAATAACTTTGATATGGTTTTAAACAATGTAAAAAAAGAATAAAAAATTAAGTAAATTAAAAAATAAAACATAAAATAAAACATAAAATATAATCTATAAAAAATAACCGGGAATAAATTTATTTTTTAAATTAAAAATATATTATCTTCCCAATTCTGAATGCGCTTTTGCCAAATGTCCTGCTGCTAACGCACCAACTAGTGATAATTCACCGGCTAAAACTGTTGAAGCAACTATTTCTGCAAATTTTTTACTGTTTCCATTACCTGCGCATCCCAATATTTTTAAGCATTCCTGCTGAGTTTCAACTCTAGTGCCCCCACCAATGGTTGCTATTGGTACATCGGGCAATGTAACTGAGAAATATAATCCATCGTCTTGACATTCCGCAGTAGTTATTCCCATACTACCCTCTACAACGTGTGCAGCATCTTGACCTGTGGCTAAAAATAAAGCACCTATTATATTAGCAAAATGGGCATTAAATCCTAAAGAATTTACAATTGCAGAGCCTATTAAATTTTTATTGGTGTTTACATATTCAATAGCTTTTGATGTAGTTTTTAAGTATTTATTTACCATTTCTTCAGTTAAAAATACTTCTGCCACTATACTTTTACCCCTACCTTCTATTAAATTAATTGCTGATGGTTTTTTATCTACGCATACATTACCACTCAATGCAACAGTACTTATTTTAATTCCTAATTTTGCCATTTCTTCTTCTAAAAGATTGCATACTCTTTCAGTAGCTATTGTAACCATATTCATACCCATTGCATCGCCTGTAGTGAAGCAGAATCTAGGATAAACATTTTTTCCAACGATTATGACTGGCGATACATCTATTAATTTACCATGTCTAGTTGTGCTTTCTGCAACTTCTTTTATTTTATCGAAGTTTTCTTCAATCCAATTTTTTAGTTTTAAAGCGTCAGAGACTGATTTTGTAGCGATAATTGGTGCCCGGGTCATTTTATCCCCAATTACTCTAACTGTCGAGCCCCCACATTTTGATATAATACTACAACCTCTATTTATGGAAGCAACTAAGGCACCTTCAGTCGTAGCTAAAGGTATTTGAAATTCGCCTTCTGCATATTCTCCATTAACAATTAAAGGACCTGCAAAACCAAGAGGCACTTGTATTGCACCTATCATATTTTCAATGTTCTTTTGCATAGCAGGTTTTTCATCAATCGTATATTGACCGATATGTTCTGTTTTTACATTGGACAACTTTTCAAGATATATTCTCCTAACTACAACCGCATTCTTTTCGCCAATTAACTTATCCAACTGATAAACTTTTAATTCTTTTTTAATTAATTTTTCAACTACTTCTTCAATTTCTTTAGAATTTAATTCTTCGAATTTATCGTTTTTATTTTTAATTTCATTACTGTTCATTTTTCCACCAGATGGAGTTAATAAGCTTATCTTTTGAAGTATTGCAGGAATAATTTACATAATCGTGAGAAATTTTTTTAGTAAGCGATTTTGAGAAATTTTTAAATATTTCTTCAGCTTTTTGAGGGTTATTTTTTACTAATTTTATAGCCTTATTTACTTCTTTAACTCTAATTTCTTCCAAATAATTATTTAAATCTTTTAATATTTCTTCTATATCTAATTTTTCAAGGTTTTTAAGTAGTACCTCATACTCTTGAGTTATAATATTATGTACTTTTGGCATTTCTTCCATTCTTTTCTTTAAATTGGTATCTGAAACTTCTCTTAAATTATCAATTGTATACAATGTTATACTTTCAAGCTCTGAAACACTTTCTTCTACATCTCGAGGGTTCGCTATATCCACTATAATCTTTGCACCTAATGACCCAGAATTTTGAATATCTTCTAAATCTTTTTTATGTAATATTGTATGTGGAGATGCAGTAGCACATATAATCACATCGCTGTAATTTATTGCTTCCTTTAATTTATCAAAATTAATTGCAATACCTTTTAATTCCTTTGCAAGTCTTTCTGCACGTTCATATGTACGATTTGATATTATAACTGCTTTTATATTTTTTTCAGCTAGTGTTTTAGCAACTAATGTTCCCATTTCACCAGCTCCAATTAATAAAATATTCTTGTTTTCCAATCCAAAGTTTTTTTCTACTAATTCTAACGCTGCACTACCTATGGATACACTACCCTCATTTATCTTAGTTTCCGCTCTGACTCTTTGTCCAACATGGATTCCTTTTAAAAAAACTAGTTCTAAGTATTTGGTACATTTTCCTTTTTCTTTTGAACTTTGTAAGCTTTTTTTAATCTGCCCTAGAATTTGGTCTTCCCCTACGACCATTGATTCGATACCACATGCCACATTTAGAAAATGGATAATTGATTCTTTTCCTCGAATAATTTCAAAATTTTTGAATTCTTCTATTAATTTGGCTATATATTGGTCATTGTTTAAGCCTTTTTTACATTCTTTCATATATTGGTATTGTAGGTCATCAAAATAGATTTCTATCCTATTGCAGGTTTGAACCAACACACAATGTTTATGTTTTTTATAAAATTCCTCTTCATCCTGTCTTAATTTTTCCAATTCATCAATAGAAAAAGATTTATGGTCTGCTTTAAACAATAACATACATACACCTAGTACTTTTATAAAAATGAAATATGATTATATTATTTTTTAATTATTTATTTTTATTTTTAGAATATTCGGTTATTAGATTTAAAATCTTTCTTTTAAAATTTTCATCGTTAAATGCTAATTCTAATATTTCTTTCCTATCAGATTGATTTTTAAAAATATTAGTATCACATAATGCTCCATTTTGATTTTCCTTTTTATTTTTCCCATTATTTTTTAACAATTCTCTAACTTTTTCCTGAATTTCAATTTCTAATTCATTATCATTTAAATAATTTTGAACTAATTTTCTAATTTCTCGAGCAACTAAAGGACTTTTACCGCCTGTATATATGGAAAAACAAATATCGTCCTTTTTATAATATGCAGGAATAATAAAATTTATTTCTGATTCAAAAGTGGATGATGAAATCATTTTTTTTAGATTTTTTGAAATTTTTACAATTCTTTCGTTATTTTTTTTATCTATCGAAGTTATAATTATGTCATATTTTTTTATTAAAGCTTCTAACTCTTGATTTGTTAGTTTATTGATATCACAATTTTTGTATGTTATATCCTTATATGTATAATCTTTTGATATTTCGACGTTTTCAAGAGAGTAAACATCAATTTTTGCACTACTTTCTATTAGTTTAGATATTCTTCGTTTTGAAACGTCCCCGTATCCAAAAACCGCTACTTTAAAGTCTTTTAAATCTAAAAAAAATGGTATCATACTATCTATCTTTTGAGTTTACATTTGTTTTGTTTTATAATATGTAGTTAATACTTTTTAAGTTTTTAGTATTAATTATTTTTGAAATGTTTTTTACAATTAGTTATTATTGGAGCTGATTTCCTATTAAATTATTAAGCTATTTTTTATTTAATTTATTTCTAATTTTAATTTTTATTATTTTTATTCTGCAAATATAGCTGTTCATATAATTTAAGAGTCTCTTCGGCGTTATTTTTCCAAGAATAGTTTTTTGAAAGATTATATCCGTTATTTCCAAATTTTTCCCGTACATTTGGATTTTCAATAAATTTTATCATAATATCTGCTAAGGAATTGATATCATCTGAATCTATAATATACCCATTGTGATTTTGTTTTATCAATTCGGGTATTCCGCCAACTGAGGTACCTATAACGGGTTTTTGACATGCCATAGCCTCTAATAATACAATCCCCATTCCTTCAGATTTGGATGGTAAAACTAAAAAACTGCAATTTTTAATTAATTTAGATACTTCAAGCTGGTCTTTTTGACCCATTATTTCTACATTTTTTAAATTATTCTTTTTTATCATATCTTTAATTTCATTTAGTAGTTTTCCACTACCTACTAATTTATATTTAAAATTGGATTCCTGCCCCATTTTTTTATTTACTAACGTAATGGCTTCAATCAGCGTTTTTATGCCTTTCTGCTCTATAAATGCACCAATAAATAGCCCATAATTTTCATCAGAGATTTTTTCATTGTTAAAAATGTTTAAATTTATTCCATTGTATATTTTTGTGACTTTTGAAACATTATTTTCATTTTGAACTTCTTTTTTTAAGTATTCACTTACACATATTATCTCATTACTATTTTGAATGGCGTATTTGAAAAATGGTTTTCCAACGGGATTTTTTGATAATTTCATAACGTCACTACCGTGTAACGTTAAAATATGGGGTATATTGTACTTTTTACTTAATTTGGCTCCTAAATACCCTTGGGGGAACGCATAATGGCTATGTATTAAATCTATATTGTGGTTTTTTATTACTTTAGAACCTATTTTATATCCTTTTAAGTAATAAGTTGGACCCCTTAATTTTTTGACATGTGGAACATCATGTATAATTATGTTTTCTATATCATTTTGAAATTCTTTTGTTTTATTTTTGTAGTTTAAAATATGAAATTCTATTTCAGACGTGTTTAAATTATTAAAATTAACGCCATAATTATTTTCTTTTATCAATAGATTCATATTTTTTATTAGATTTTCAACATGTATTGATATACCGCCCGGATAGGGGTGATATATCGCAGGAATTAGGACTTTCAAAAAATCACCATCTGGTTAATTTAAGCACAACATGTGTTATTGTATAATTTCATAATAATATGTTATTTTATTATTAAAACATATACAAAATAATTTCTAAATGTACTTAGTTATCGAATAAATGTAAAAATAAATGCTGAAACAAACTTAAAAATAAAATAAGAGTAAGGATTAAAATAGAAATTAAGGTAATTTAAATTTATTTTTAAAATTATAACATGATTATTTTTTATTTTTTATTTTTTAGATGTATTATTCTTCCACTTTATAAATAAATAATGTTTTTGCGTTTCTTTCAACTCTTCTTCAATTCTTTGAGCAACCACATCTACAATATTATGTTTATGAACTCTTTTTTCAAAATCCGCAAAATTTTCAAATGGCTTTTTCTCTCTCTCTTCTAATATTTTCCACATGGCAGTTTTACCCACGCTTGGTAGTATTTGCAATGAATGTAATCTAGGACTTATTGCATCACAAGTATTTAAAAAATCTATAAATCTATTTTCCTGGTTAAAAATTGATTCTTTTATTACGTGAACCAACTCTAATTTGGAGGTTCTTGACAATTCTTCGTATTTTATCATTTTTAACACATGACTTACCTTTTCACGATTATGTTTGCCAATGTATAATTTTTCTGCTAAATCAATATCCACATCATCTTTTAACTCTAATTCCATTAATACAAAGTTTTTCTCACCAAAAGCTTGCACTAATCCCTTTTTTTTATAGTCTGGTCTAGTGTCTTCACAACGTCCATAGGGTAAAAAATCTAGTACATAAGCATAATCCTCAAATTCTCTTCTGTAATTTTTACGGGTTTTTTGCATATTTTGCCCCCATTAAGCAACTCTATGATATTTTTTTACCGTAGTTATGATTAATATTTTAATTTTTAATAAAATAATATATTATTTATCTTTGCCGAAGCATAAAAATGTATTGATTTTAAGAGATTGATTAAAAAATATAAATATAAAATATAAAAAAGATATTAAACCATTATAAAAAGTGTTAAAAAGTGTTAAGTCTCGTAAATTTATATTTGATAATATATTTTAAAATAAATATCGTAAAATAGATTTGTAAATTAATTATTCATATTTATTTAGATTAATTTACAGATTGCGTCTAATATAGCTTCTGAATTTTCAGGAGCATCTTTTTTATAGAATACGGCCTTTAAATCTTCCATATCAACAGGTAGTATGTCTATAACCTTTATAACATCTTTTTCATCTAAACCTAAACTCGTGAGTTCTTCGTATAGCTCTTCAGCTTCTTCTTTTGTCAATACTGAAAATTTGTTTAAATAGTCTAATGCACAGCCATTTTCATATGACATTTCATCAATAACTGCTCTCGCGTTCATAATTTCTGTAGCGTTAGCAATTGTGGTGTATTTTTCAGCCAATAGTTTTTTACCAATCATTCTGTTCACCAAAATTAAAAATTCGTAAATTTAAATCGTTACAATATAATTAAAAAAATAAATGAAATATTTAGATATTTAGTTTAAATATGTAGTTTTAATTAGTTAGATTATGCTTTTGATTCTCTCAAGTGTTGAGGTCTTGCGATGATATCTTTGTATTTTCCACCATCTTTAACTTTAACTAAGTATGAACTACCTCTTTGAGCAACAATTTTTCCAGTTTTACCGTGGAATTTAGGGTGTGGCATACCTTTTTGTACTGAAGGGTCCAATACAACGTGAACGGTTTCTCCCACTTTGTAAACTCTTAAAGCTCTAGTCAATGGGAATAAGCCTCTTTGTCTAGGGTGTTTTTGTAATTTGTATCTTGTTTTGCTTCTAAATCCTTCGCTTTTTTGCATAGTTTCTCCTCGCTGTTTCTATATAAACTTATTTAATCCAAGAATTTAAAATATTGGGTCCATATTGGCGTCATATTCTAAATCTATCCCAAATTAATTTTTAGAATTTTATTTGGGATTTTGATTAATAACGAATTAAACATGAATAGTATGACCATGATTAATATATCTTTTTACATATATATTTTACATATATATATTTATTCCTATACATTCATTAATAATTTACGTTATCATATTTTCTGTGCTATAACGTGTACTAATTATAATTTTTAATATTTATATTTTTTTCAAAAATTTAAAATCTAAGGATGTTTAATAATTTGCAGGATTATTTTCATCATGAACATCCATAACTGTAAGTAGTTTACAGTAACAAGGGACTCCTAAAATTTCAGATATTGAAGGTTTGGTTCTTCCTTCATCTCCGCTTATTAATTCTTTAATATATAATCCCCCATCACAGTAAACAGTCAATTTAAATAATTTGTTATCAATTGGTTCGCACCAAGCTTTATAAACATTTCTAACTCTTACTAAATCTGCACGTCTATGTGATACCCTATGGGGTGTTCTTTGGTCGATTCTTAAATTTTCAAGCTTTTCTGGTAATTCGTTAATGCTTTCTTCTTCAAAATTATAGTTTTCTATTTTTTCTTCAACTATTGATACTAGAGCACAGTAAGTTTTTGTATGGGGTTCGTTTTTGAAGAATCTTACGTCGTTTTTTACACCATATTCTAAATTTGATATCTCTACGCCTTCACTATTATTTACTTCTTCTGTAATTTTATCTAAATCCATTTTTCTAATTTTTGGCTCTTTTATTTCTATAACGAAAGGTCTACCTTTTCCAAGCATTTTCACGTCTATATCTTCACGCCCTGCAGCATGTAGCGCTTCTCCACTACCTTTTGCTATATTCATCACAGGTTCTGCTATTATTTCTTCAACAGATGTGGGGTACTGTTTACCTGTGAAATTACATTTTTCACATCCTCTGCCCCTGCAACTTCTACAGTCCCAATGGCTTTGAGGAATTCCTCTTTTTGTTTTCTTATACCTACCTTTAATAAATATTGGGTTTATCTGCAAGTATATTTTTTGGTTATAAGGGTTTACCATGACTACAATATCAGGGGTTTCCTTATCGACGGGCTTTTTCAACTTATTTGTTAAAATTTTGCCTAATTCCCTACCAAATTCATTTCTTAAACTTTCCATGTTACTTTCGTTAAAGTTAACTTCTAAATCTTTTTCTAATTCTTTCATTCTTTTTGGTAACCTGGTACCTATTAAAAATTTATCAAATTCATATTCTGAAAGAGCTTCTACGATTTTATTGGATATTTCTTCAAGATTTTCGGGATTAAATACATCTTTACACCAAGGACACTTTTGTTCGGGTGTTAATGGAGTATTATCAACGTTTTCCACATCGTCTTTACTTTCTTTTTTATCTTCGTCTTTATTTTTTTCGTTTTTCTGCTCTTCAATTTCATCTTTTAACAATTCTTCGATAATATATTCATTTTTAATTCCATTTAAACCAGTTTTTCTTAGAATTGTCAAATTTTTTTGAATTTCGTATATTTCTTCTTCAATTTTTTTTATTTTTTCTTCATCAGTTTCAGACAATGGAGTTTGAGTGGATGATTCAATAATCATATTTTTTTCTTCAAATAATTCTTTGAGTTTTTTTTCAAAGTTCATTGCAATAACAGTTTTTATTGAAGTTCCTCTATCTTTATTACCCATTCTCATTAATTTGGCGTAAATTCTGCCGTAACATCTATTACATAGATTATATTTTTGTAATATTTTGTTTTCATAGTCCATAATGTCACCAATAAGTAGTCCTGTAAATCATGATAATTAATACGTAATTATATTATAAGTTAGTACGATATACTATAAAATATTATAAAATATTATAAGATATTATACAATATTATAAAATATAACGAGATATTATACTATATTAATTTAGCATATTGTAATACTAAAATAAAAATTGCATAATTAATTTACAAACTTAAATTTGTTGCCTTATAATAACATATAATAACTTTATTAAATTTATTAAACTAACCAGTTAATCAACTAATCAATTAGTCAATTAGTCAATTAATTTAAAATATCTGTGATAAAATGATAGCAAACATCGATTTACACTTACATTCAAAATATTCAATGGGAACCTCTAAATTCATGAGTATAGAAAATATTGTAAAATATGGAAAGTTAAAAGGTTTGGACATAATTGGAACAGGGGACTGTTTAAATCCAAAATGGTTGGATGAGATAAAAAACCATTTAAATGACAATCTGGTATTAACAACCGAAGTAGAGGACAAATTTAGAGTTCATCATTTAATAATCTTGCCTAATTTGGGTCAAACAGCCGAGTTAATAGATTATTTTTCAAAATACTCTAAAAATATAAGTTATGAAGGTAGACCAAATGTTTCGTTGGACGGTAAGCAAATAATGGATATTGTAAAGGATTTGGGTGGTCTAATAGGTCCCGCACACGTTTTTACACCCTGGACTAGTCTTTATAAAACATACGATTCAGTTTATGACTGTTATGGTAAAAAACCAGATTATATTGAATTGGGGTTATCTGCAGATACCGATATGGCAGACATGGTCGAAGAACTACGGGATATACCTTTTTTAAGTAATTCTGACGCACATTCTTTTTATCCTCATAGAATGGGTAGGGAATTTAATCAAATGGAAATTTCTAGTGTTGGAGATGTTGAACATAATTTTGAAGAAATTAAGAATGCGATAAAAAATAATAAAATAGTTGCTAATTATGGTTTAGACCCTAATTTGGGTAAATACCATACAACGGCATGCACTAGATGCTATTTAAGATATGATATTGACGACGCAATTAAATTCAAATTCAAATGTAAAGAATGTGGGGGCACTATTAAGAAAGGAGTACTAGAACGTTCTGGGGAGCTTTCCAAGGACAATAAAGTAATTCATCCTAGTTTTAGACCTCCTTATCATAAAATAATACCTTTGGCTGAAATAATATCGTTTTCAATAGATAAAGGTATAAATACAAAATCTGTTCAAACTTTATATGATAAATACTTGGGTAACTTTAAAAATGAAATTGAAATACTCACAAAATCGGATATACATGAGTTAAAAGCCATACACGAGACTGTAGGGCAAACAATAGAAAAATTTAGAAATAATACCATAAATATATACCCTGGTGGCGGTGGAGAATATGGTTATATATCTAAAAATCCTGTAAAAATCAAAAGATACGAGCAAAAAACCACGCTGGAAAACTGGATGGGTTAATAATATCGTTATTAAAAAAATATTCTTTTAATAATTATTTTTAATTTTTTAAATATGGTTTTAGTTATATTTTTAGTTTTAAATTTAATAATACTTTTCACAACGTTAAAAAATAGAATTTAAAAAGTATGGTAAGTTTAGTATGTCTAAAAATAATTAATAATTAGTAAATTAATTAATAATTACTTTTAACATTATAGTTTACTATTTACTGTTGTTTTATACATTCAACAGGACATACATCAGCGCAATCTCCGCAATCGTTACATTTACTAGCTTCGATAACTGCTTTACCATCGTCCATTTCTGAAATTGCTTCAACAGCACATACAGGAACACATGCTCCACATGCAATACATTCGTCAGCGTTTACAGCGTATACCATAATATCACCAATAATTTAGCTTATTATTTTTATATTTATTAGTTATTTAGATAATAATATATGTTGTATTATATTAAATACTATTTTACTATAAAAAAATAGTGATTTAATTTAACTTATGGCTTATGAGGTTTTTATTCACTATTTTTTATAATTTTTCATAGTTTTATAATTTTAAATATATATTGTTCGGTGAAGTTAGTTTTAATTTAAAGTACATTCGTCTTTAAAAGCCCATTTTAGTAGTGGAGGAGTTATTAATATTGAAACTGTGATAAATATTAGCGTAGCTGCGATAAATTTTGGAACATTACCTGCTGAAATAATACCTGCATTAACTGCAACCATTAAGTTTATGAGGGCTATTTCTGCACGAGGAATTGAGCCAATACCCATCTGTAATGACTTTTTTGTAGTCCAGCCCATAAGTTTGGCGCCTAATCCTCTACCTACAACTTTACTTATTACTGCTACCACAGTAAGTATTACTGCTAAGCTTAGAGCATCGTAGTTTCCAAAAACGCCCAAATCCAAACTAGCACCTGTATATACGAAGAATAATGGTATTAAGAAGCTGTAACCAATAGTTTTTACATCGTTCATTACAGCTTTACCTTCGGGAGTTTTTGAAAGAATCAAGCCTGCTAAGAAGGAGCCTTCAATGGCTGCTTCAAACCAATTTTCTGCAAGGAATGAAAATATAAACAATAATGCCAATATAAATGAAAGAATCCCTCTTTGGACATGCAATTTTTCGGCAAATGATATATATTTGCCAATAAGTTTCCAGCCTATAAACCCAATAATTACAAATAGCCCTAATTTACCGAATAAAGAAGTTAAGTCGCCCATTCCTACTACAAATATTATCAACATAATCCCTAAAAAGTCGTCCATAATACTTGCACTCAATGAAGCATAACCCACATCTGTTTTTAAAACACCTAAATCCATCATAACACGAACTGTAAGGCCAATACTAGTTGCAGTTAGTATAACTCCCGCAGCGAATGCTTCTTGTGAGGGATAACCCACCGAGACTAATGCAAGATACCCCATGACTAATGGAAATAAAACACCAAAAACTGTGGATACAGTAGCTATTGCACCGGTTTTTTTAACTTCAGCGATGTTAGTATCTAAACCACCTAGAAATAATAGAAATATGATTCCTAATTTTGATAAAAATTCAAATATTTCATTATTATGTAGTGTAAGATGGTTTCCATCAATAAATCCAAAGTATATTAAATTTCCAAGAAACATACCCATTAATATTTCACCCAATACGCCAGGCAATTTTAATTTTTCCATAAAATGGTCGCCTAATTTTCCCGCAATTAGTGAAATGCCCAGGGTTAGTAAAACCCAGCTGTAATCCATTTGAACCACCGATATATATAAAATTTTTTAGTTTTTTATCTTTTTATTTTAAATTTATTTAACAATTCAATCTAATTTAACATTTTAAAGATTTTATACTATAATTTAC
The DNA here is from genome assembly GCF_024807035.1 of Methanococcus voltae PS. NCBI lineage: Archaea > Methanobacteriati > Methanobacteriota > Methanococci > Methanococcales > Methanococcaceae > Methanococcus > Methanococcus voltae. The sequence goes on along the minus strand of NZ_JANUCQ010000003.1, from coordinate 236,605 downwards.
CATAATCGAATTATACACATATGGGATGTTAATTTATTAAAAATAAAAACGGTACGAATACCAATTAAACTTGCTTTAAACCATGCAACAACATTATAATAATATTAAGGGGGTATATAATTAATCAAGTACTGTTGGACAATTTATTATTCACCACAATTGGTGGAAAACATACATAAATCCATAAATTGTCTAATTAATATCTTTAAACTAATTTCTCCAACTAATTTATTATTGTCATCAACTACGCCAATAATTTGAACTTTATACTGTTCCATTTTAGTTAAAACTTCTAGAACTGTATTATTTTGATTAATGGTTAACGGATTTGGTTGTAATATTTCTTTTACGGTGTTTGCGCCACCAATAATTGATTTTAATATGGACGTTGAGCTTCCCATATAAATCTTATGTTTACTAGGGGGCAATAGAAAATCTATTACATCTAGGTATCTAATAAGACCCTCTAAATTGTTATCATTTTTTGTATCAATCACCCAAACGTGATGCCTTGTTCTTAATAACTTTAATACGTCTAAAACGGAATCATTTATACAAACTATAGGCATTTCGTCTTTATTAGGCATTATATCTTTAATTTTTAGGTGATGATATTTTTCTAAAGCAGTGTCGATTTCCACAATATCACCTTTGTAAAATAACATCTACTACACTATATGTCGTAGTAATTAATATATTTTTAGATTAATTATTTTGATATATTGGGGTAGTTAAATCCACTAAATATTCGATATAATTAATTTTTTATATTTGGATATATATTGATAAATTAGAATAGTTAAAATAATTATAATTAACTTTGAAATTTAACCTTTAAATGTATATATTAAATTATATAATATAGTACATTATATTTATTTTCTGAAAATATGTTAAAAAATATAATTCATAATTAAATCAAATAAATCATATAATAAAATGTTAAAACAGAAAAATAATAACAGAAATGGTGAAATAATGAGTAAAAAACTTGTTGGTACCGACGTACTTAAAAGAGGATTTGCAAAAATGGTTAAACACGGCGTTGTAATGGATGTTACAAATGTTGAACAAGCAAAAATTGCAGAAGAAGCTGGTGCTACCGCAGTTATGGCATTAGAGAGAGTTCCTGCAGATATAAGGGCACAAGGTGGCGTTGCAAGAATGTCCGACCCTGAAATGATACTCGAAATAATCGATGCAGTTTCAATCCCTGTAATGGCAAAGGCAAGAATCGGTCACGATGTAGAAGCTCAAGTTTTAGAATCTTTAGGCGTTGACATGGTTGACGAAAGCGAAGTTTTAACACCTGCAGACGAAGTAAACCACATCGCTAAAAAGGCTTTCACAGTACCTTTTGTATGCGGTGCAAGAAACTTAGGCGAAGCTCTTAGGAGAATTGATGAAGGAGCTGCTATGATAAGGACAAAAGGAGAAGCAGGAACTGGAAATGTTGTAGAAGCTGTAAAACACATGCGAGCAATGAACGAAGGTATTGCTAGAGTTGTAGGTTACTACGAAATGGGTTTAGATGCTGAATTAGTTCAATTAGCAAGAAACGAATTGAAAGTACCTATCGACTTAGTTTACGAAGTTGCAAAATTAAAAAGATTACCTGTAGTTAACTTTGCAGCAGGGGGAATTGCCACACCTGCAGACGCAGCTTTAATGATGCAAATGGGCTGTGATGGTGTATTTGTTGGTTCAGGTATCTTTAAATCTGGAGACCCTGAAAAAAGAGCAAAAGCTATTGTGGAAGCTACATACAACTACGATAAGCCACAATTAATCGCAGACGTAAGTAAAAACTTAGGCGAGCCTATGGTGGGTATCAATATTGAAGAAATACCTGAAGAGCAACTTTTAGCAAAAAGGGGTAATTAATTAAATTTTTTAATTAGTCTCTTTTTTGATTTTTTTATAATTTATTTTTTAAAACATAATTAAGCTAATAAAGTAATGAATATTATAATTGTCACAAAATGCAATCATAACAATTAGTAAGTCATAATTAATTAAAAGTCATGTTATATCGTTGTTTATAATAATATCTAAATATATATAAATTTAATTTTATAAATGATGGAAACATTTATATAGTATAATGGTGTTAGTCATTGTGCAAGTAAAATAAAAGATTGCCTCAGTGGCTCAGCCTGGTAGAGCGCCTGACTTGTAATCAGGTGGTCGGGGGTTCGAATCCCCCCTGGGGCTTGAGTTCTTAGGCAATAGACTTAAGACTTTTACTTGGGCCTGTGGGGTAGCCTGGTCATCCTTTGGGATTTGGGATCCTGAAACCCCAGTTCGAATCTGGGCAGGCCCACCATTTAATTTAATACATACGAATACTGTTAGCAATAGCGTATCAGAAGCATATCCAAGAATTATCCCGCGATAGTTCAGACTGGTAGAACGGCGGACTGTAGATCCGCATGTCGCTGGTTCAAATCCGGCTCGCGGGACTCTTGGGCCCGTAGCTTAGTCTGGTAGAGCGCCTGGCTTTTAACCAGGCGGTCGAGGGTTCGAATCCCTTCGGGCCCGTTTTAGCTGTTGATACGGCGGTCATAGCGGAGGTGTCCCATCCGATCCCATTCCGATCTCGGAAATTAAGCCCTCCAGCGATTTCTTAAGTACTGCCATATGGTGGGAACAAGATGACGCTGCCGATCACTTTTTTTATTATGCCCTGGTGGTGTAGCTCGGCCTATCATACAGGACTGTCACTCCTGTGACTCGGGTTCAAATCCCGGCCAGGGCGCTTTATATTTAATTTGAAATATAAAATCTGCACTATTTAGAATACAAATGTCATAAGCAATTAATAAGTACTATTCGTTAGACTTGGGCCCGTAGCTTAGTCTGGTAGAGCGCCTGGCTTTTAACCAGGCGGTCGAGGGTTCGAATCCCTTCGGGCCCGTTTTAGCTGTTGATACGGCGGTCATAGCGGAGGTGTCCCATCCGATCCCATTCCGATCTCGGAAATTAAGCCCTCCAGCGATTTCTTAAGTACTGCCATATGGTGGGAACAAGATGACGCTGCCGATCACTTTTTTTATTATGCCCTGGTGGTGTAGCTCGGCCTATCATACAGGACTGTCACTCCTGTGACTCGGGTTCAAATCCCGGCCAGGGCGCTTTCTGTATTTTATGGTCCAAGGACTTATTTTTATAATTTATTTTTATAACTTATTTTTCATTTATAAATTTTATTTGACAATTATTTATTTATGATATGACGTCATTTTTTTATCAAAATTTGTTATTCGGATATCTTTATGTCTATAGAATCCAATATTCTATTATTTTATAATCTATTTTTTTATATTTTAAGATATTTCCGCTTATTACTTAATTTGAAAATCTTTGAATAAGCTTAGTTTTAAATTAAAAATCAAAAAACTATATATATTTTTAAAAATAACTTATTACTATGGAAAAATCAAAAATTATACGGGACCCAATCCACAAAGATATAAAAGTTAAAGAATCTGAAATTTCAATAGTGGACACCGAAAATTTTCAGAGACTTAGGAATATCAAACAAACAGGATTAACATGCTTAGTTTATCCTAGTGCAAACCATACACGATTCGAACATTCTCTTGGTACGATGTACGTGGCAGGAGAAATGGCCAAAAAATTGAATAATCCAAACTTAGATATTAATTTAATTAGAATATTGGGACTTTTACATGATATAGGACATCCTCCATATTCTCACACTTTAGAAGTAAATAATTATGACCACGAATATTATACAAGACAGAAAATAAAAAAGATGAACTTCGAAAATTATCAAAGTAGAGAAGTTCTCGAATCTTATAATTCCAAGGGTCTAATTGGTAAATTAATCCATGGAGAAATGGATTCCGATAGAATGGATTATTTAATAAGGGATAGCTATCATACCGGTGTTGCTTATGGTTCTATAGATATACATCGTATAATAAGCTCAATAACGGATTTTGAAGACTCTAATTCACTAGGAATTTTAGAGAAAGGGGTTTCAGCAATTGAATCTTTACTTATTGCTAGATATCAAATGTACCCCACCGTTTATATGCACCCTGTCTCCCGTATAGCAGAATGTATGTTAAAAAATGCTACTTTGGACATTTTAAAGGAAGGCATTATTAAAAATAAGGATTTATCGATAATGGATGATATCGATTTAGTTTTTACCCTTCGGAAATCTGAAGGTTATGGTAGAGAATTAATGAAGATGTTGGATACTAGGAATTTATTTAAAAATATTGCTACGTTCCCTTATCGGGAATTAAAACCTTTAGAAATTTATAAGTTAATAAACTTGACAGAATCTAATTTGGCAATTCTTGAAGAGTTATTATATGATAAAATGGGATTTAAACTATATTTGGACATACCTAAACCCCCTAAAATTGTTGAAAATAAAGTTCCAGTCTTGATAAATGGTAAAAAACATAGATTGGATGAAGTTTCACCATTGGTTCAAAATCTAAAAGTTGCATATAAAAAATCTTGGAATGTACGTGTTTATGCAGAGCCAAATAAAATTTCAAATGAAAGTATTCAAACTCAAAAATATAATATTAAAAATTCGCCATATGAATTAAAGAATATAATTTACAACCTAATTGACGAATATGAATTAGTCAACGAATTGGAATTATTCGACAATAACTTTATAATAAATATTTTGGCCGAAAATCCTGTTGTAAAAGGTTATTCTACATTTATGGCTTATGCAAAAAATAAAGGTTTAAGTGAGGCTATCCTGTCTTCTGAATTACAAAAACTTTTGTTTTCAGGAATGGTTAAGAAAAGAACTGTACAAATGGGTGGTATTTATAGATATGATTATAAATTAGTCGACGAATCTATTATATCAAGATAATTACAATATAATTAATTGAATACTAGCACTAAAATTATATTATTATAATATATTATATTATATTATATTATTATATTATATTATATTATTATATTATATTATATTATATTATTATATTATTATATTATAGAACTTCTATATATTATTAAATAATTATTTTTATCATTTAGAAGTCTTAAATCAATTAAATCCTTTTTATTAATTATTTTTTTGCCATTTATCCTTTTAAAAATCAAATGTTTGCCATCCTGTTCGTAATCAGCCTTTTTATTTTGCCAAATGTCAAATAATTGATTTCCTAATTCCCCTGACAAATATAATATTATTGAATCGTTTTTATTATATTTTATATTGTCTTTAGAATCCGCAAATAAGTTTAAAATCTGTTCAAACAATTTTTCTGCATTTATTTCTTCACAAGTACACCCAAAGTCCCCACCTATACATATTATTGGATTTTCAAAAGTTTCGATAAAATCTAGCATTGAATTAGATATGGATTTTATATTTAATCCGGGATTGGTATTTTTTAATATATTTTTAGCTATTAATTCCATTCTATTTTTTAATTCAAAAGATTTAATCCTTTTAATAATATCGTCTGAATTCATCATATTTTTACAAATTTCATAGCTTAAAATACTATTTTGAATGTGGTGTAATCCAAAAATTTTTTTATCAAACTCAAAAATATGATTAATTTCATGATTATCATCTTCTGAAGTAATATATTCAAATTTTAAAGGATATTTTGATATAATTTTTAAATTAGGTGTTTTATCATCTATTAAATTTAGATTTAAATTCTTAATATCTGATGATTTAATATCGTTCCTATAAGTTTTAAACAGCTCTTCTAAAATATAGCAATTTTCTACAAATTTTAGGGTATCTAATTTCACTTTTGCAGTTCTTAAATTTTTTGCTATACTATATTCTTCTAAAATATTAGTAATTACTCCAAATTTCGAAGATACAAGACCTAATGATATTTCAAATATGAAATAATCATATTTTGACAATTTTTCGTCTTTTTTTAAGTTATTTAAGTTATTTAAAACTTCTGTAGGTGTTATTGACCCTTTATTACTATTATGTAAATATACATTGTATTTATCTGACAATATATAATTGATTAATTCAGATGTAGATGTTTTACCTTTTACTCCAGTTATGGTAATTATTTTAGATTTAATATCGTTATATTTTTTATTTATAATTTCAGAAACTGCTTCATGGAAAGTTTTAAATTTAACATCTATGGGACAATGTACTGGGGCTATAACTTCCTTAAATTTTGAATAATCAAAATTATTTTTTAAATTAGTTATTATTTTTAAATCTGGATAAAATTCTTTTAATTTATTATATTTTTTATATATTTCTTTATCCTTATTGGAAAATGAGTTTATTCCGTTTAAGGACGATAATTCTTCTAATTTACTAATTTTTCCATAAATATCCCATATTACTATGTTTTTAGAATAATTATAATCTTCATATGACAGATATTCTTCTGCAACGTCCAAAGCACCGTGATTTATATCTACCACGAGTATTTTTTCCATACTTTCCTTTTTTTCAGTTTTATTTAAAATTTTATCGCCCCCATTTTATAAAAGATAACTATCATAAATAGCATAACTAACATTTCATACGGTTAATTAAACATTTTGCTATTATTTCATCAGCATTAACACCTAATTGTCTAAAACCTTTCGTCCCTGGTGCAGTATTTACTTCTACAACGTTATATTCATTATCTCTAGGTAATAAGTCTACTGCCATAATGTCCCCTTTCATTACTTCAGCACACTTTAATGCTAATTCTTCTATTTCTGAATTGATGGTTAGCTCCTGAATCCCTCCACCTTTATATAGATTTGTTATATAATTGTTGCTTATTCGCCTATAGCCACCTATAACTTGACCGTCAACTACTAAAACTCTAATATCTTTGTACAATCCAGTTTTGGGGTCTTTAAAGTCTATATATTCTTGTATTAACTTACTTTCCCACATTGAATTTTTTGACATTTCATTTAATTCCTCGTCATTCTGCGGTTTTTCTACTTTCATACCACATTTTGAGAATGAATTTTTTAAAATTACCGGATATTCCATATTATTTTTATTTATAAATCGTACTGCATCGTCATAATCTCTGATAAGAGCTGTTTTTGGTACTTTTATTCCATTTTTATTTAAAATTTTAATGGTTTTAAATTTATCTGATGAATTATAGATTGTAGATAATGGATTTATGAATTTATAGTCTTCTTCTTCTAAATTTTTTAATACTTGCCAGGAATATAGTGTTAATCTATCAATATAATCTCCAATACCACATCTAGAGTGTATTAAATCCGTTTCTATTTTAAAACTATCATCTACTAATAAGTTGTTTTCTGAAAGTAATAATATTTCACAAGGTTGTCCAAGTCCTTCTACAGCATTTTTTAAGGCATATATTGTTGAACCACCCTCCGCACATACGATTGTTATCATTTTATCCCTTTTAATAATTTTTATTAATATATCGTTCTTCTTTTATTGTATTTTATTAATAAATTGGTTATCATGATTAATGATAAAATATGAACTATATAATCTTTGTTATATTAATTAAAATTTATGTATTATTTTGACATCATATGATAAAATTTTAAAAACAACTATGTAATGTAACTAATATAATAAAATTAAAATGTTAAAAATTTTAAAAAAAGATTATAAATATTATTTATAAATATTATTTTTAATTATATAAATGAATAAATTATTACTACAATTATAAGTAGCCAAATCAATGAACCAATTGAATGTAGTACTTTATCATTTATAACGTAGGATAATCCATTAGCTATATGGTCGGTAATTCTACTATTACCTAGTTCTCGTATTGTATCGGGTAGTGATATCCAGATATGGTATCCATCCAACGGTATTGCAGGTAATAAATTAAATATTGCCAATAATAAATTTAGCATAAATGACCAATATATGATATTTATGAGTAAATTTACGTAACCCGAAGTTATGGCCATTATTCCAATTTTTCCGTCAGAATCTGTCGTTATATTATAATCCAGCAGTTCATCGTTTCTCATAACTACAATATTTGAGCTCGTATTGGGTTTTAATTTACTTGCTTCTTTTTGGAATTCCGCCAATGAATTTATTTTGACGCCATTGATTGAGTATATTGTATCATTATCAAACAATACCCCTTCAGCAGGTCTATCTTCTAATACATTAGATATTATAATATCACTATCCAATGATGTTCCCCAAGGTAATGCAAAGAGAAATAACAAAGCAAGTATTAAATTAGATATAGGTCCTGCAGCGGCTACTGAACCACGCACTCTTTTAGCAGAATTTTGATACTCTTCCGTAAATTCTACAAAAGCACCTAATGGTATCCCTAATGCTAATAATATACCAGTACTTTTTATTTTTTGATTGAATGACCTAGCTACAATACCGTGAGCTAGTTCATGAATTGTAATTCCTAACCCAAGAGCGATAATTCCGGCAATCCATGGTATGGTATTCCCGAATAACATAATTACGGGCGTTGCAGCTTCACGTTCAATACTTCCATTAATTACGCTCAGCGAAGACATTAGGTAATTTACAAATCCGAAAATACTTATTAAAACTGCAAGAGGTATTGATAATGTAGACAACCAACGCCAAAATTTGTATTTTCCCACTTTATCAATAAATTTTAATCCTATCTTGGTTTTTAAAACACCAAATACGAAATACGTTTTTAATTCATAGTTTATTTTTAAGTTGTATTTTTCTTTAAATTTATCTAAAGTTAGTAATAATATCCACAATAGTATGAAGATTATTAAAACCATGTTTTGTGATAAGTCCATTTCTACACCTTATCTAGCTTAAAGTCTAATAATTTATATTTTATACCTATTTTAATAATTTAATATTTTAAATCTTTGTTTATTACCTATATGTACTTTGGTATATTATTCAGTTAATATGTATATAATTATTTGATAAAATTACATTAAAAACTAATAATAGATTAATAAAAAATTAAAAATAAAATTTAAATTAAATGAAGATAGAAATAAAAGGAATATATTAAGTATAATCATAATAAATACTATATAATGTATAATATATACTAAAAATCATACCTATGAACTTTTAATGAATTTTTGAAGTTATTCTAAATTTAAAGAATCAATATAATTCTTAAAGTTAACAAAAGCATTTTTTCGATGTGAAATATCGCTTTTTTCTTCAGGCAACATTTCTGCAAATGTTTTTTCATGATTTTTAGGTATGAATATACTATCATAAGCAAAACCATATCCATTTGACCTTATTTTATAGGATATCTTGCCTTCAACCGTTCCTGCAAATGTTTTAAGTTCTTTGCCATTATAGTATCCAATAACTGTTTTAAAGTATGCGTTTCTTTTCGTACATGTGCCAAGTAATTTTAAAATACCTTCATTTCCAAGAGTCATTTGAACAAATTTAGAGTATGTTCCAGGGAATTCTCGTAATGATTCTATAAATAGTCCACTATCTTCTACAATTATGCCCGAACCATCTTTAGATATCTTTTTATTTAACGTATATTTATCATAAACGTATTTAGCACCATATTCAGCTACTTCTTCAAGATTACCTTGTAATTCAGGATATGGTATCTTCAACTGTTCTATTTCATATTTTGAATTTTTTAGAATTAGTTTAGCTTCGTTAACTTTATTCATGTTTCCTGTAGCAAATAATAATTTCATATTTCCACCATAGTCCTTAAAATATTCCAAATTAATTAAAAAATATTACCAAAATATAATAGTATTACAACGTATTTAAACATTGCATAGTCCTCTCCAAGCGATAATAGATTTAAAAATAAAATATAATAAAATATAATAAAATATAATAAAATATAATAAAATAAAAATTTAAAAATAAAAAAGTAGGGTTGCCCTATATTGGCATTTTAATAATTATTTAATCGTTGTAATTTTTGCGAATTATTCTTAAAGAATTTAATATTGCAAGTATTGTTACACCCACATCTGCAAAAACTGCTTCCCACAATGAAATACTGCCTAAAACACCCAAAGTTATGAATAGTATTTTGATACCTAATGACAGAATTATGTTTTGATATACTATTTTTTTCGTGAATTTTGATATTTTAACGCCTTTTACTATACTAGCTATATCATCATTAATAATTATTACGTCGGATGCTTCCACCGCTACATCACTACCTAGATTACCCATCGATATTCCAACATTTGCTCTTCTAATAACGGGAGCATCGTTAACACCATCGCCTATAAATGCTATTTTATTATTTGAGGACATTTGTTCAATAATATTTAATTTATCTTCAGGTAATAATTCATAATAATATCCATCCATATTTAAACGTTTAGCGACGTTTTTAGCTACTTTTTGAGTGTCACCAGTTAATAATAAATTTTTAAAACCCATACTGGATAATTTAGAAATTGTTTCAGGAGATTCCTCTTTTAACCTATCTTCTAAGCTATAATGACCCATATATTCATCATTTAGCCCTATAAATACATTTGTAATATTATTATTTATTTTTGAGTCATTAATTTCTATATTGTACATATTTAATAGTTTTTCATTACCTATCAAGAAAATATTTTCCTCAGTTTGCTCTGAATTCATATATCTAAATTTTAAAATCATTCCTTTTCCAGAAATTTCTTCAGTAGATTCTACTTTTATTTTTTTACTGAGTAGTTTAATATATATATCATTCGGTAAATTGTCCTGTTTATTTTTATTAAATATGTTATTTTCATAATATTTGCAAATTGCTAGGGCTAAGGGATGATTTGAATTTTTTTCAGCTAAATTTGATAAATAATTTAATTTTAAAATGTCTTGTTCTTTTAAAATTCCATTACTCGAAAATTTTGATACTTCAAATTTACCGTATGTTAAGGTACCTGTTTTATCGTATGCAAAAGTATCTACTTTTGTTAATTCATCCACATAATTTGAACCTTTTACAAGAATCCCTTCTTTTGCAAGTCTTCCAATACTTGAAAAGTAACTCAAAGGAACCGAAAGTACCAAAGCACAAGGGCAGGATATTACAAGAAGTATTAAAGCTTTATTTATCCAAGAGTAGTCCTCATATAATATTATTGGTACTATTGCAATTAATAAGGATAGTCCCACTACGAAAGGAGTATAATACTTTGCAAATGTTGTTATAAATTTTTCAGATTTTGATTTCCTAATATTTGCAATTTCTATTAAATCCCTAATTTTTGAAATCATAGAATGACTATAATCTGTTGTAACCTTTAGTATCAATGGTTTTGCTAGATTTATTGAGCCCGAATATATTGTATCATCGATAGAAACCTTCTTAGGGAAGCTTTCACCAGTTATTGCGGATGTATCTATATTTGAATTGCCTTTTACAACTACCCCATCGAGTGGTACCTTTTCACCAACTTTTACAAGGATTGTATCTCCAACGTTTACTATATCGGGATTTACTTTTTTAGGTTCTCCATCAACAAGTAAATTGGCATAATTAACTTTTAAAGAAACAAGTGAGTTAATAGATTTTTTTGAGTTATTTAGGGCTTTTTCTTGAAGATATTCGCCAATGGTATATAATATCATTACTGCAACCCCTTCAGGGTATTCTCCAATAAAAAATGCACCTAAAGACGCGATAGTCATAAGGAAATTTTCATCAAATACGTTGCCATGTGTAATATTTTTTATAGTTTTCGAAATTACAAATCTACCCGCTATTAAGTACAATATAAAAAATCCAATAATGGCCATAATGTTTGTTAAATATCCCGAATAGTATGTAAATATTAGTATTAAAAATAATGCACTCATTAAACTTAATTCTATTATTTTTCTTTTGTCGTTATCTTCAGTTTCAACTTCATTATTGTTAATGTTACTTTCATCTATTTTTATTAATTTTACTCCTTTTTCTACCGAATTTATAATTTTTTGGACTTTTTCGGTATCAATTTCTTCATCAAATACGTATAAATCGAAAGTTGTTAAATTCATAGTGGCTGAGGGGTATAATTCCTTTATTTTTGTTTCTATTTTTGACGCACAGGCAGAACATTTTAATCCTTTTAAGTGATATTTTAATACCATGGTTTCATCTCAAGGTTTTATTTTTAGTTATTGTCGTTTATTTTTGATTCTATTTTATTTTCTTTTTTTATTTTTTTATTTTTAATAATTTTTTCAAGTATTTCACATATTTTTGAGTCTTTTATCGAATAATATACAAATTTTCCATCTTTTCTGCTTTTTATTAAATTTTTATCTCTTAATATACGTAATTGATGAGATAATGCAGATTTGGTGCATTTTAAGACTGATGATAATTCACAAGGGCAGTATTCCCCTTTTTTTAAGATAAATAGTATTTTTAGACGATTAGGTTCACTTAAAGCCGTGAAATAATTCGCCATTTCCGAAATTTCTTCATTATCGGGCAATGATTCAATAGCTTTTTGAATATGTACTTGATTTTCAGGATGTTCCTGACACATTTCAACTTCTAATTCTCCAAAGTCCTTTATTTCATCATTTCTCTTTGTTTCTACTTTTTTTTCATATTTTAACATGATTAACACCTTATTTTAATAATTATAATGTATTATGTAATAGAAAATTTAGTTATTAGCATCCGTATAATTATACAGTTGAACAATTGTTCAATTGTTATATTATTTGAATTACTAATATATAAATTATATTATTTGATAGTGTAAATTAACTTTAATTAAATTTTTTAACTGTACTTAAAAATAGTCCTAAAAATTTATCTCGACATCAACACCAAATTTCATACTTGGAATATACCATGTCAATTGGCTAACCCTAAATGTCGAGACCAGTTTACTAACTTTTGCTGTATTATGGTCACTGCAAGCCAACGCAAACTCTCATAACTCGCCCAAAAGTTGGTTTATACGATAATATTGCTTCAAATTCGAACCCTCTATCATTGCGAGGTCATCCATAGGCTCCATGTAGGTCGGTTTATTGAAGCTATATATTACATAATATAAACTGTTATATATAGCTATTATATTATCAACGTATTTTTTGAAAATATATTTGGTCAAAGCAATTGAATTTAAAATGATATCACTTAAATTATATTTAGAATTATGATTATAACCAAATATTGATTAAATTTACTAAAATTAAATATATATAATAAAAATAGATATATATTCAATATTACTTTAAATCGGTGAAATTATGATATATGTAGTAGGACATAAGAATCCAGATACAGATAGCGTCTGTTCAGCAATAGCACTTGCTTATTTCTTAGATGGAATGGCAGCAAAACAAGGGAGTATAAATCCAGAAACTGAGTTTATATTAAAAAGATTTGGATTGATGGAACCCGAAACAATAACCTCTGCAAAAGGAAAACAGATATATTTGGTAGACCATGCTGAAAGGTCACAATCACTTGATGATTTAGAAGATGGTAAATTATTAGGTATTATAGACCACCACAAAGTGGGAATTTCTACATCTGAACCTATAATCTACGTTTCAAAGCCTATTGGTTCAACAGCATCTGTAATATCTGAATTATACTTTAGAAATAGTTTAGACTATATTGGTGCTAAAAATAAAGAATTGAAACCGGATATTGCAGGTATCTTATTGTCAGCAATTTTATCTGATACATTATTGTTTAAATCACCTACAACAACTGAATTGGATAAAGAATTAGCCACTAAACTTGCAGAAATTGCTAATATAAAAGACATGTATGATTACGGTATTGAAATGTTAAAGGCAAAATCTACCGTTGGTAGTATGGCACCATCTGAAATTTTAGATATCGACTACAAAGAATTTAGCTTAAATGGTAAAAAGGTTGGTGTAGGGCAAGCCGAGGTTATCGATGCATCAGAAGTTGAATCTAAAAAAGATGAAATCTATAAATTACTTCAAGAAAGAGTTAATTCTGATAATTATGATTTAATATTATTCTTGATTACCGACATAATGAAAGAAGGCAGTGAAGTATTAGTATGTGGTAATAAAGAAGCATTTGAAGCGTCATTCAATGTAAAAGTACCAGAAAATAGTGTATTTATTGAAGGCTTAATGTCTAGGAAAAAACAAGTTATTCCACCTTTAGAAAAATACTATAATATGTAATTTATGATACCTTATTAACACATATTGTATACAAATATTTACTATTCAATATTTACTATTCAATATTTATTTTTTAATTTTAATTATCTATTTTTAAGCCATTTTACATCAAATTTGTTCAATTTCAGTTTAAATTAAACAGAAAGGTATAAAAAACATTAATAAATATATTAAAATGTTTGATTATGAAAGTAATATAAATACTTAATATCAAGCGCCTTTTATTATTTGCCCGTATAATTATAAGGCAATTATATAGATAGTTTCTTTAAAAAATGTTATGATTATTACCTTTTTTTCAAGTGAAAATCAAGCAGGTCTATTTGTATAATTTATAAGCATATTTTTAATTTAATACCTTATTAAAAAAGATATTTTTATAAAAGGTAATCTACAAAATATCCATATATGTAGATATGTATTAATTGGTGTATTTTATGAAAAACTTAGAAATTATATTAGTTTTCGTGATATATTTGATAGTAATGCTAGGAATCGGTGTTTACTATTATAAGAAAAACGAAAATTTAAGCGATTATATATTGGGGGGTAGAACGCTTAACAGCTGGGTAGCTGCTTTAAGTTCTCAGGCTTCCGATATGAGTGGGTGGCTCTTAATGGGTTTACCTGGTTTTGCATACCTGGCAGGTATGGAAGCAATATGGATTGCACTAGGTCTTGCAATCGGTACTTATCTAAATTGGAAGTTTGTTGCTCGTAAACTTAGGCGATATACTGAAGTTGCAAACGATTCTATAACATTACCCGTATACTTTGAAAATAGATTTAGAGATAATTCTAAAGTACTTAGGCTTATTTCTGCAGCCTTTATCTTAATTTTCTTTATGATATATACCTCTTCAGGTCTTGTAGCAGGGGGAAAATTGTTTGGAACAGTTTTTGGTTTAGATTATACCATGGCTTTAACAATTGGAGCATTTGTAATTATTTCATACACCTTTTTAGGTGGATTCTTAGCAGTTTGTTGGACCGACTTTTTGCAAGGTTTAATTATGGTATTGGCAATTGTAACTGTACCATTAGCTGCAACAATGAATATTGGAGGTCCTGATGCAGTAATGGCAGGATTTAATCAAATAAGTCCTGATTTTGTAAATCCATTTACTGATTTAATGGGACAACCTTTGGCCTTATTTGCTATAGTATCTTCATTAGCTTGGGGTTTGGGCTACTTTGGACAACCCCACATCCTGGTTAGATTCATGGCAATTAGCTCGGAGGATAAAATACCAAAAGCAAGACGTATTGCTATTTCATGGGTAGTTATAAGTCTTGCAATGGCAGTATTGGTTGGTATGATTGGTGCTGTGGCTTTACAAGGACAACCTTTATCTGACCCTGAAAGTGTATTCATGGTTTTGATTGATGGATTATTCCCAAGTTTAGTGGGTGGTGTGCTTTTAGCTGCAATCTTAGCTGCAATCATGAGTACTGTAGATTCACAGATGTTGGTAACCGCTTCAGCACTTACTGAGGATATGTATTCACTCGTAAGAAAAGAAGCATCAGAAAAAGAGTTATTATGGGTTAGTAGACTTTCTGTAATTTTAGTTGCAGTACTGGCTTATGTAATGGCTTTAGATGTAAATAATAAAGTATTAGATTTAGTTTCGTATGCTTGGGCAGGATTTGGAGCTACATTTGGTCCTTTGGTATTATTCTCCTTATTCTGGAAGAAAACAACAAAAGGTGGAGCAATTGCAGGTATGCTTGCAGGTGGCTTAACTGTAATACTTTGGAAAAATAGTAGTATGTTTGGTTTATCCGGGGGAATATTTGACCTTTACGAGATAGTGCCTGCATTTATTATGGCATCTGTATTCATCGTATTGGTTAGCTTGTTAGAGAAGCCATCTAAAGATATGTTGGAAGAATATGAAAGAGTTACAAATAATTAACTAATTAAATATTTACTAAATATCTTTTTTATTTTTATTTTTATTTTCAATAAATTAATATACTAATATCGTTAAGTATAATTACCGATAAATTCAAATGATTTTTATACTATATTCACTAATTAATTTGTATGTTTTAATTACATTAAGATATTATAAATTAATGTAAAATTATGGGAAATTATGGATTATTCTGAAATTGAACTTTCTTTAAGGAATCGCGAAATATTGGTTGATAAAGGTGCTTATGGCCTAAAGAGAAAATTTGCATTTTTACTTCAAAAAGAAGATATTTTGCTTTTTGACGAAACCAAATACTATGCAAATGACGAAGTAATGGTTTTAGATGACTATTCATATTCTGATAGTAAGCGGCCAAAAGAATATCTTAAGGTTTTTGAAATTAGTAATATATCTAAAAAATAAAAACTAAAAAATAAATTAAATAACGATAAAAAGAAAATATAACGAGATAAAAAGATAAAAAATTTACGATTAAATTTTAAAATCAACTTGTAAACAATATTATGATTATCAAGAGTATTAGGGTGATATTATGGCTTTAGATGCAAAATTAGCTATTTTAAACGGGGTTTTTGGGGTTGTATTTGGATATTTGGCTAATTACGTATATACAATGGGTTTAGGCTTTTTAAGTGGAATAGCCACCATTGTATTTTTACTTATTGGATTCATAGTTTCGGGACACGTTACTTCTAATCTATTTGGAAATAAGAGTATGTCTCAAAAACAATGGTTAGGTGGCGGATTACCAATATATTTCTTCATAGCTATTGTATTTTGGGTTTTAGCATACAATGGAATTTTTTAAGGAATAATAACTATCTAAACATTATTCTTGCATATTTTTTATATATTTTTAATAAATAATTAATCTATTTTATTTTTAATTTTAGTCTAATTTAATTCAATTATATTCAATATTAGTTTTAATGCCAATATCTATTTTAATATTAATTCTTTATTCTATCATCTAAATCGTAAAAACTATATCTTATAAGTTTAAAATATAAAATAGTTTAAAATAAGAAATAAAACATTATCAATTGAAAATTATACTCGAATGTATGAATTAGGGGTGTTACAATGTATACGATAAAAACGCAAAATTCTAAAGATTTATATGACGAAGCAAAAAATTACTTAGTAGGGGGCGTAAATAGCCCGGTTAGAGCCTTTAAACCTTATCCTTTTTTTGTAAAAAGTGCTAAAGAATGTTATTTGATAGACGAAGACGATAACAAGTACATAGATTATTGTTTGGCATATGGTCCTATGGTTTTAGGCCACGCAAATCAGGATATATTATCTAAAGTAAAAGAACAGATGGATTTAGGCACTGCATATGGAGTTCCTGCAAAAAAGGAGATTGAACTTGCAAAAGAGATAATCGATAGAATACCTTGCGCAGAAATGGTAAGATTTGTTAATTCAGGAACTGAAGCAACAATGAGTGCAATTAGATTGGCCAGGGGAGTAACTGGTAAAAATAAAATAATTAAATTTGACGGTGCTTATCATGGTGCACACGACTATGTACTTGTAAAAAGTGGTAGCGGTGCTTTAACACATGGTTCTCCAAATTCTCCTGGAATTCCTGCAGATACTACAAAAAATACGATATTATTACCTTTTAACAATCGTGAATTAATGGAAAAAACTATAGCTGAACAAAAAGAAGAAATAGCTTGTATCATTGTCGAACCAGTAATGGGTAATGTAGGATGTATTTTACCAAATGACGATTATTTAAAATTTTTAAGAGAAATAACTGAAGAAAATAACATTGTATTAATATTTGACGAAGTAATCACTGGTTTCAGATTATCAAAAGGTGGAGCTCAGGAATATTTTGGCGTAACACCGGATTTAGTTACTTTGGGTAAAATACTAGGTGGTGGTTTTCCTATCGGTGCAATTGCTGGTAAAAAAGAATTAATGGAAAACTTTTCACCAAATGGTACTATATATCAAGCAGGTACTTTTAATGGTAATCCAGTATCTATAACCGCAGGAATTGAAACCTTAAAGTGCTTAAATGATGACTTTTACAAACAAACTACCAAAAAGGCAACAATATTATCAAATCACTTAAGGGAATTATCTGACAAATATGGTATTGAAACAAAAGTATACAATGTAGCTTCTATATTCCAAGTTTACTTTAATAAAAACGAAGTATTAAATTATGATATCGCAAAAGAGAGTAACACTGAATTATTTAATAAATATTTCTTTGGTTTACTAAATAATGGTGTATTCATAGCCCCTTCACAATTCGAGTGTTGTTTTACATCCATAGCACATAACGAAGAAGATATTCAAACAACAATGAATGTAATGGAAAATGCGTTTAAGTCTTTAAAATAATATTTTAAAATACATTTTTTATTTTTATTTTTTATATTTTTTATCCTTTCTTTTATAATATTTTTATATTCTTATTACTTCAACATTTAAAAGAAGAAATTAAGTAATAACTTTAATTTATATATAATTAAATAATTTGGGATTTTTCCAATATATCGATTGCTTTTTTCTTGTCAAATCCATTCCTTAAAATTGTATATCTTTTTCTCAATTTATGGGCATTACATAGAGCTTCAATAGCTACATCTTCATCATATCCTAACTCAAAGATGTTAACAGGTGATTTAACTATTTTTAAGGACTTTAAGATTTCATGGTATTCTTTGTTATCTAATCGACCTTCTTCAACATATGCTTTAGAAAATATGAGCGTACCAATCCCACATTGTTCGCCATGAAGTGATTTATTATCTATATTGCCTTCTTTCTTAAGTTTATCCAATGAATGCGAAAATAGATGTTCACTACCTGATGCAGGACGTGAAGAATGAGCAATAGCGATTGCCATTCCACTTGCAATAAGTGCTTTAACTATTTTTTTAGGGTATTCTTTTAAATTATCCTTATTTTTAGAATTATTTATGTATTCGATAAGTTCTTCGGCAATAGTTTTTGAAAATATGGCTGAACTTTCGCTATATTTTTCATTATTTTCGATATGTGCTAACTTCCAGTCCAAAACTGCAGTTATATTTGAAACTATATCTCCAGCACCTGAAGCTAATAATTTTTTAGGTGACTTTTTTATTATATCGATATCCCCTACAACAGCAATTGGTGGTTCTGCCATAAATGATGGTACACTTAACGAAACAATCGGTGAAGCAATACCGTCATTCGAAGCTGTGGTGGGTACACTGATAAAAGGTTTTTTAGTAATGCTAGAGGCATATTTTGCTACATCAATCGATTTACCTCCGCCGATACCTAGAATACAGTCATAATCTCCAAAAGATTCTTTGATATACTTTCTATTTTCATCGTTTAACTTACCAAATCTCTCGTATTCTACTTCCTGATAATAAATATAGTCGTATCCCAATTTGTTATATTTTTGAGTGCTTTTACCTGTAATTACTAAAGGATTTTTTAAATTTAGTTTCTCTAGTAATTCGGGTATTTTGTTAATTGCCCCATTTTCAACAAGGGTATATCTTGGGATTGTAATCATCATATCACACTTAATTTATCGACTTATAGCTTATTTTTAGAATTATTAACTTTTTTCCATAATTTTTAATTATCTATTAATTTTATGCTTTTGATGGTTTATTTATTTTATTATCCAGCAATTGTTAAATTTAGTTATTAATCTTTTAATCAAGTATCATTTTTTATTTTAAGTAATTTGTAACATCTTTAATTTTTAAAACTTTAAATGCCCTTTTTCGTCTCATACAACTTTCACAAGTTCCACAATGGGTTAATTCCGGGTTTTCATGGTAGCAAGAATAACTATATTTTAAAACTTCTAAACCCAATTTTTGTTCTAATTCAAATCCTTTTTTTACAATTTCATCTTTATTCATCTTATACAATGGAGCTTCTAATTTTACTTTATTTAGCGTCCCATATTCCGTACATTTATTAAATCTATCCATAAATTCCATCGTATTATCTGGAAAAGTACTTGCTTCTTCTTCATTAATTCCGCAATATATATGACCAGCGTCAATAGCTTCTGCAAGCCCTGAAGATATTGAAAACATTATTAAATTTCTTGCAGGAACCCATACTTTTTTCATTGTTTGTTCCGCTACGTCCTTATTATCTAAATTTTCTTCAGAAATAGTTGGAATATCCCCTGTTTTTAACCCACATTCGCTTATTTCACACATTTCGCTTAAAAAATTTAAATCAATAATTTTATGCTCAGCATTCAATATTTTAGATATTTTTTTAGATGCCCTTATCTCATTCTTTAGTGCTTGTTGTCCATAATTAAAAGTTATGCAGGTTAAATCGTATCCATTCTCTTTTGCAATTAAAGACGCCACTGTGGAGTCTAGCCCGCCACTTAATACACAAATTGCTTTCATTTTATCACAATTTTACTTTATTTTTTAATTTAATATATTATTATTTTAAATACTATATATAATATGTTAAAATATTTTTTAAAAAGTGTTGATATTGAAAATAAAGTATTGTAAAAATTACAAAATATAAAATAAAAGAAATGTAAAATAAATAATAAGAAGTAATATACGTAAATATTTAAAAATGCCAAGATTATAAAATATTATAGCCTTGGTAAATTGCTTTTTCTGTCCAATAATTCTTTCTGTTTTGCGCTATTCCAATTTGAAACATTTTGCAAGTACCCTGTTATTCTACTAAATTTTTCTACGCTATCACTACCGCAATTATTACAATTATCCTTTAAACCAGTCATTGCTTTGTTGCAAGCTTCGCAAATACTTAAATTTTTAGTATATGTCCAGAATCCAATATTTGAATCACATATCTTTTTAGTTATGCTCATCAAAACGTCAGGGTCTGCGTAAGCTTCTGCATTCCAGAAGTGTCCTATATGACCGCCATTACATAATGGGTGGAATTTCTCTTCAATACTTACTTTTTCACCAAGTGTAACATCCGAATTTACTTTCACGTGTGACGAATTGGTGTAATATATACTACCGAGGTCATCTAAATTGCCATTTACAACAGATTCAGTTTGTTCTTTGTAGTATTTATGGTCGAGTCTCGCAAACCTTCCGGCTGTACTTTCTGCAGGAGTTTGTGTAACAGTCCATCTTAGACCAGTTTCTTTTTTAAGGTCATCCGCATAGTTTTTAATATGGCCAATTACCTTTTCACCAAATGAAACAGCGTCTTTTGAGGTATGTAACTCTTCGCCCATGTGATATTTTAATAATTCGTTTAAACCAACAAATCCAAAAGTTTTGGTCGTATTATCATATCTGTAGTACTGTGTATCGTCAAATTCTTGAGTTAAGAATGGTAATACAGGTCTTGATTCTTCATCGCCGTATAATCTCTTTTGGGATATTTTATGTTTTATTTGCAAGGCGTCCTGTACTAAATGTAATCTTTCATTTAATAATTCGAATAACCTTGTATCGTCCCCCTTAGCTTCATAAGCTATTCTTGGTAAGTTTAGGGTGTACCATTGCATGTTCCCGGTTCTAAGGGTACTTTCTTCAACATTATTGCCCCAATCTCCACTTAAACGAGTTCTACAGCCCATCGCATTGGTATTTCCAACTTGATAGTCAGCAGTCATGTTTATGAAGTAAGGAAGTCCCCATTTAGCACTTAATTTGTGTATTTTGTACAATAATTCGTAATTTTCATTTTTAAAAGCATTTTCTCTTAATTTGAATATGATATTTGGGAATAAGAATGGTTTACCATATGCATCGCCACCCATTAGAACTTCGGTCAATGCTTCAGCTATTATTTTTATTTCTGCATCATATTCTTCATAAGTTCCTACAATTTGTCCATTTTTAATAGCAGGTTTATCTTTTAAAAAGTCAGGAGCTTCTAATTCTAAATTAACTGTACTGAATACAACTTGTCCGCCTCTAGCAGCATATATTTGATTCATTTCATAAATAAACATTTGCATAAGTTGTTTTACTTCAGAGTATGATAAACCTCTCATATAAGGTGCTAACCATACATTAAATTCATCTATACTCTGACCGCCGGACATTTCACACTGTGCAGCACTTAAAACTTTTGCAGCATGTTGTATTGCTACTTCGGGGTTTTTTGCAGGTTTGGATACACTTGTATGCCTCCCTGTACCATCAACTTTTAAACCGTGCATTAAAAATGGTCTTAAATCGTGTTGACAACAAACGGTTCTAACAGCAGCATATTCCAAATCGTGAAGGTGGATGTCTCCTTTCATGTGTAAATCTGCAATATGTTTTGGGAATATCTTCATTAAAGCGTATTCCTTCATAGTTTCATCAGCAACCCATTTATGTATACTTTCCGGGTTGTGCATTAAATTAGCGTTATCTTTTGAACCATGATTAATTAATCTGTCTATATCGTATACTGGAATACCCAATCTGGTGTGCTTATGTCTTATGTCTTCAAAACCATGTTCTATAAGCTTATAATTTACAACTTCCCTTATCATAGGTGCGGTAAGATATTTTACATCCATTTTTTTGAGTTCTTTTTCTACTTCATTTGCAATTTTTAAAGCAATGGTTTCATCTGCATTAGCTTCATTTATAAGTGCTTCTGCTATTTTATGTTTGTCAAATCCTTCAAATTCTTTCCCTGACGTTCTAATTTTTAGGCAATTGTCATAAAGGTATTTTTCAGAGTATTTTGAGCTCCCATTTTCTGCTTCATATTCTTTCAATACGCTGAAGATACTTTTTTTCAGTTCATCAGTGGTCATTCCTTCATCTATATTTTCGTATAAGTTTGAAAGTATAGGTTCTACGTCTGAATAATCAACCCCTGAATTTAAAAGTGATTTTACCAATTTATTAATGTCAAATTGCTCACTATCCCCACTTTTTTTAATGATTTTTATATCAGGAACGATTTTTTTACTTGTTATCATCCAATCACCCTTTAAATAAAAAGATTTCAAAAAATAAAATTAATAGAATGAAATTGAAAATTATTTTAATAATATCTAATTATAGTGGAATTATAATATAATTAAATTAACTTCTCTTTGAATATATTTTTAATTAATTATTAGTTTAATAAATAGTATTTGTTGCGTCTAATATGTATTTTTATCATTTTCTATTTTTTATCATTGTGTTTCATATTATAATAGTTAATGATATTATTATGTAATATTATAAATATTATATTTCGTAATTTGTACTATTTTAAAAATATTTAATAATATTCAATTTTTTTTTTAATAATCATCAACTACTATATGATATACACTATTAAAAGTTAGTTAATAAACATGCATCTAAAATTATTACACAAATACTTTTAAAATTAGCATAGTTTAAATTCATTATAAAATTATTATAATATATTATTTACTTGTATAATATTATTTAAAAGTAAGTGGTATTTTAAAAACTAAATATTGCTTGAATTATATATGCATTATTACCTAAGATGTATTATATATCATACTATTAATATTAGTTAGTCTAATTTATAACTCGATTAGTATTAATATTATTAAAAATCAAATTTCAATATTTTAAACTCATCAAGTGTATCAATATATTCAATTTTATGGTGTAATCATGGCTAAAAAAACAATAATTGAAGGAAATACTAATTTAAACATTTCAGAAGAGAGAACTTTATCAAAAAAAGACCCTGTATTCTATAATCCCATAATGGAAGTAAATCGAGATATATCTATTTCTACAATACAGGCTTTTTTAAACAATTTTAAACGAGATGAATTTAAAATCTGTGACGCTTTAGGTGGAAGTGGTGCAAGAGGCCTGAGATATGCAAAAGAACTGGATTTTAAGGGTATTTTGGATATTTCTATCGGTGACATTAACCCAAATGCAATACGTGCAATTCACGAAAATATAAAATTAAATGAATTTGATGATAATGTTAAATTATCTGTACATCACAAAGATGCAAATATATTATTGTCTGAAAATTACCGTGAGTTTAACGTCACTGATTTGGATCCTTTCGGTTCCCCAGCACCCTATATGGATAGTGGAATTAGGGCAACTTTAACAAAAGGTGGTATCTTATGTATGACGGCCACTGATACAGCTGTGCTTTGTGGGGCTTATCATAAATCTTGTATTAGACGTTATAATTCAGTCCCAATCCGTGGCGATAAAGAGTATGCTGTAAGGATATTAATTGCAAGTGCAATATTAAATTCTGCAAAATATGATATTGGTTTAAGACCTTTATTTTCACATTGTACGGACCACTATGTTAGAACGTTTATGATAACAGAGAGAGGCGCTGGAAAAGCAGAAAAGGCAATGGAAAATCTTGGTTATGTAAAGAGACAGTATGAAGACATCACTACTAAAAACTACTTCGATGGATTTGAGCGAGGATTTGGCGGTCCTTTCTATATGGGTAAATTGAATGACGAAGATTTGGTTAACGATGCACATAAAATCGCTGAAGAAAGAAATTATTCGAATAGGGCTGTAGAAATTTTAAATACATTAAAAGAAGAGTCCAAATTTGACATGGTTGGAAGTTATAATATCCACGAAATATGTAGCTTTATTAAAAAGTTGGTGCCTCCAATGGACGTTATTATCCAGGATTTGACCGATAAAGGCTTTAAAGTTTCAAGAGTACATTATACACCTTATGCTTTAAAATCTGATGCAAAATTAGCAGATATAATCGTTTCAATTTCCGAAAATAGTTCAATATAATCTATTAAATTGTAATTTTCTTTTATTTTTTGAAAATACGTTTAAAAATTAAAAAAAGAAAGAAATATGATTTGATATTTGAATATTTTTTATTATTTTAATTATCTTATTTTATATTTATTGATTATTAAATTCTTCAACTAATTTTTTATTTTCTTCTTCGTCTTCCTTACTAATTGAAGCTTTAACTTTTTGCATAGCCTTTAAGAATGATTCTTTAGGTATTGTTTGAGCATCTAAGTTTTCTCTTAATGTTATCATTGCTGCTTCCCTACATACTCCGGCAATATCTGCACCTGAGTATCCTGCTGTTTTTTCTGCTAATTCTATCAATAATTTGTCTAGTTCTTCCTTGCTATTGTCGAGAATTGGCATATTTGCAGTATGTACTTTAAATATTTTTAATCTAGTATCTAAATCTGGAGCAGGTACTAAAACCATTCTATCAATCCTACCAGGTCTTAATAATGCAGGGTCGATAAGTTTTGGTCTGTTGGTTGCAGCAATAATAACTAAATCTTTAGGTTCTTCTAAACCATCTAATTCAGTTAAAAGCTGATTTACAACTTTTTCTGCAGCATCATTTCCAAAGCTCATTCCTCGAATTGGTGCTATGGAGTCAATCTCGTCAAAGAATATCACGGTAGGTGAAGCTTGTCTTGCTTTTTTAAAGATTTCCCTAATGGCTTTTTCACTGTCTCCTACCCATTTACTAAATATTTCAGGTCCTTTTACGCTGATAAAGTTAGCTTCACTTTCATTTGCAACAGCCTTAGCAAGGAGTGTTTTACCAGTTCCTGGCGGTCCAAAGAGTAATATTCCCTTAGGTGGTCTAATTCCCATCTTTGTAAATCTATCAGGATATTTTAAAGGCCATTCGACCGCTTCAATTAAATCCTGTTTTACATCTTCTAAGCCACCGATATCTGACCATTTAATGTTTGGTACATCTACCAATACTTCCCTAAGTGTAGATGGTTCTACTTCTTTTAACGCATCGTAGAAATCTCCTTTGGTAACTTTAAGGGTTTCCAATACTTCTTTAGGTATTTCTTCATCTAAGTCAATCATTTTATTGTCTAGTAATTTTCTCAATGACTTCATAGCGGCTTCTTTACATAAGACTGATAAATCAGCACCTGCAAAACCGTGAGTTTTGTCTGCTAGTTCTCTTACAAAGGATTTGATAATTGCACTATCTATTTTATCGATAATTCCTAATTCCTTAGCTTTTTCTACAACAATTTTTGAATCATGACTTGATTTTAACATTTCTTTTAACTGTTTTGCTTTATCTCTTGCATCGACATCTTTCCTATTAGCATTAGCTAAATAGTTTATTCCATCTTTTAAGCTTAATTCGTCATAATCCGCTTCAAGAGGCATGCTTCTTGTATGAATATCCAAGATTTCTCGTCTTGCGTTTCTATCCGGAATACCAATTGTAAGCTCTCTATCTAGCCTTCCAGGTCTTCGCAATGCAATATCAATAGAATCTGGTCTATTTGTAGCAGCTAATATGACCACTTGCCCTCTATTTTCAAGACCATCTAATAAAGTCAATAGCTGAGCAACCATTCTTCTTTCAACTTCCCCTGTCACTTCATCTCTTTTTGGAGCTACAGCGTCTATTTCATCAATAAATATTACTGAAGGGGCATTTTCTTCAGCTTCTTCAAAGATTTTTCTTAAATTTTCTTCCGTTTCCCCAACATATTTACTCATGATTTCCGGACCATTTATTGTGTAATAATTAGCACCGGATTCATTTGCAACAGCCTTAGCAAGGAGTGTTTTACCAGTTCCTGGTGGTCCTGCAAGTAAAACACCTTTTGGCGGTTCAATACCTAATCTATCAAACAATTCTGGATGTCTCATAGGTAATTCAACCATTTCTCTAATTTTTTTAACTTCTTCTCTTAAACCACCGATATCTTCATAAGATACGCTTGGAACTTTTGTTTCTTTAATTTCTCCCGCAGGTTCTGTTTTTAATTCAACAGTTGTAGCTGGGCCAATAATTACTGGAGATTTAGGTGATGTATTAACCACTACAAATTGGAAAGCAGTTCCTAAAACTGCTACTAATACATTTGAGCCTTTTCCAACAACTTGTTTGTCTAATCTACTTTTTACATAGTCTTCAAACCCTGCATTAAACCTAACGGGTCTTGATGGTGCTAGAACTATTTTTTTAGCTTCTTTAGCCTGTACTTTTTCAACGGTTACTTTATCCCCGATACCTGCTCTGGTAACTTGTCTAAGTAAACCATCCATTCTTATTGTTTTAGTATTTTGGTCATCAAGATATCCTCTGAGAACCGTAGCGTATGTTTTATCTTTTCCTTCAATCTGAATAACATCGCCAGGCTCTAATGAAAGCTTTTGCATGGTTACCGGGTCTATTCTTACGGTACTTTTTCCTACATCGCTTTGATATGCTTCCTCTACGATAAGTTCTACCATAGATGTCACCTCATACTTTTTAAGTAAGTTTTAATAATTTTATAAATGTTACAAATATAATAGTCCTTTGAAGTTCTATATATATTTTTTGGTTATTCATTTACTTATATATTATATCTTATATTTTAATATTCTAATATTCTAATTAATATTTTAATCATTTACTATAAGATATTTCACAAATATATAATTATCGTTTAATATTAATTAATAATTGTAATATAGTATTAAATGCAAATATACAAAGTTTAAGCCTATTTTAAGATAAATAAAGATTGTAAAATAATTTAATAAAAGTCTATGTTACTAAATTAATATTTATTAAAAAAAATATTTATATTTATGTTTTGAAATAGGGGGTTAACAACAATTATTTGATTTAAAAAATAGAAATAAATTTTTAATATATATTATTGGATAATTAACGTTTTGCAGGACCTACATCTTCAAATCCTTCTCTTAATCCCATACCGGCCTGTTTTTCCAAGTGTTTCTGGTCAAATAACATGTAATATATATTTTCAGCATGTTCTTCAGCTCTTCTTTTTGCGAGCCAGTCTAATTCCTTTCCACTTTCGGCTTCATCTTCATGGACAAAAACTTCAATAATGTGTTTGTTTGTCATCAATTGAGCCATCATAAGCCCCTGTGATGCCTCATGAGCACAAACTTTGTCTTTATCCTTACCACCAGGCATACCTAAAGCTAATACTATCTCGCAACCCTGCTCTTCAATTAACTTTTTACAAGATACTGGCAAGTCTTTCATACCAGGAACTGTGTATCGGATTATTTTTATTTTACTAGTCATCTCATTTAGCTTTTTTATTGCAGCAGAAGCCATATCAACCCTTGCAAATGTAGTGTCTGTAATTCCAACTTTTATACTCATTTATAACACCATTTATAAATTATAATTCTAAATTATTGACTGTTAACCATATTGTTTTAGAATATATTATTAAATAAATTAAAAAGTTTTAATTTATTCTTTTTTAGAAAATACATTTAAATAATAGTTTATAATATCTTCGCCCGCTACATTAACGATGTTATTTTCTTCAGCGTATTTTGCAGTTAATTCTTTGCTAAGTGCTCTACCATCGTCACCCATCATCTCACAAATAGCTGTCATAGGGTAGGTTCCAGCAATTTTTGAAAGTGCAAGTGATATTTCAGTGTGTCCTTGTCTTCTTTCAACTAAGCCTTCAGTAGCTCTTAGTAAATGAACATGCCCTGGACTTCTAAATTCGGAGCCAAATTCTTCAAATCTGTTTTCTTTACACATTTCAACTAATTTTTCAATAGTATATGACCTATCATTGTCAGGTATTCCAGTAAATGTTTTTCTATGGTTCACAGTTATTGAAAATGATGATTTTTCATCGTATGGTATATCGTCAGGATATAATTTATCCAATACGGGGTATTTTTCAGAAGCTAATCCCAAAATGTCCACCATAAAAGGAATTCCCAATTTATCACAATCTTCTGGCATTATACAATTACATATCAATCCGCCAGCATTTTTCCTAAAAGTTCTGATGGTTTCAGGGGTTATAAATTCTGATGCAATAACCATATCGGTTTCAGCTTCTCTTTCATCATCATCGTAAATTAATACGATTTCTCCTCTTTTAAGTGCTTCAATAGCTTTTTTAACATTTCCATATTCTTCCATAATAACACCATATTTTATAAAATTATTAATTTTCATTATTTGTGATGTGATAATATTTTTGTTTTATTATATTTAACTTGTTATTTTATTCGTATCAATAGATTAGACTTATATGATAAGTACAATCTGCTGTTCGACCATCGTCAACAAAGTTGGCGAGCTATAAACCGTTGGTTTATTTAATGACAGTTGGTTATTTACCCCTATTTGGATATTAGACTTCTAACTCAACAATTACAATATCATTATTTTTTAAATTTAAGTATCTTCTAAGATTTAATGGGGATATTATTTCTAAAATGGATTTTGAATGAACTGTTTTCTTAGGGGCAACAATAGAACCTTTAATAGAAACACCGAAGCGGTTTTTTATTGTAATAGGTACAAATTTTACTCCATAATATTTTTCGTTTTTATATTCAAAATCGTCTATAATTTTATAATTTTCAACGTTGATCCAAAAATCACGACCTGTCTTTATATTTAAAGTTCCGAGGTACGGGGTGTATCCTAAATTTTTTTCAAAAGCGAGTTTGTATGGCTCTAAACCTACAAAATATTTTCCCTTCCCTTTTCCACTAATAACTTTCCCATAAAATTTCATTTTTTCGCCATTCAATAATATTATTTCTAAAATTCCATACCGTGCATGGAATATTATATATACTTTTATTATATTTTATTATACATAATAATACATTAATAATATACATATCGATTTAAAATTTACTGAATTATGGCAATTATTGAATAAAAAATATTAATTAAACTAACTAAATTAATTATCAACATAGTAACGGTGTATTTATGATTGGAATTATTGGCGGCACTGGCATAGCGGGTCTTTTAAAGAATGGGGAAGAAAAGATAGTTAAAAATAAATATGGGGAAGCTAAGGTATTAATTGATGAAAACAACGGCGTGGTATTACTTAGTAGACATGGTTTAAATCATAGCACACCACCTCATAAAATTAACTACCTTGCAAACATGTATGCCTTAAAACAACTAGATGTCAAAAGGATATTATCATTAAATGCAGTAGGTTCCTTAAAAGTTGAAATAGAACCTTCATCATTCTTGGTTGCAAATGACTTCATTGAATTTACAAAGGTGAGGAAAAGTACCTTTTATGAGGGCGAAGATGGAAAAGTGGCTCACGTAAATATGTTAGACCCTTTTTGCAGTGATTTAAGGGGAATTTTAAAAGGAATACTGGATAAAAGACAATATGGTTATAACGAAGGTACCTACGTATGTACAGAAGGTCCAAGATTTGAAACAATCGCTGAAATAAACATGTATAAACATTGGGGTCACGTTGTTGGAATGACTGCTTATCCCGAAGTTTCTTTAGCAAAAGAACTTGAAATGTGCTATTGTTCACTTTGCAACATTTCAAACTATTGCTCAGGTATTAAAGATAGCGATTTAACCGTTGACGAAGTACTGGATACGGTAAAATCAATGGAAGCCAAAATAGTAAATGTTGTAGATGACTTTATAAATTATAAGTTTGGAGAACGGACTTGCCCTTGTAAAGATGTAATGAAAAATGCATTTATTTAAGTTTTTAACTCGAAATCTTTTAAGTTTCAAGTTATTAATTTTAACAAATAAATGGATTTCAGATGATTTAAAAATATAAATACGTAATATATATAAAAAATAATAAACTGATAAAATAATAAAATAATAATTATAAATTATCTAAAAAACTAAAACTAAATAAGTTCTAAATCATGGTTTAAATATATTTTAAAAAATAATAGGCTTTATTAACACGATATGTGATTGTACTGGGGTATTATGAAAATTATTCGAAAAGGGGTAGAAATAACACTAAATGAAGCTAAAAAGCATCTTAAAAATGGTGAGATTGCACTATGTCCTACTGATACGATATATGGTATTTGTGGGTATGCTCTCGACAAAAATGTAATTGATAGGATTTATAAAATAAAACAAAGAGATGAATCAAAACCCCTTTCCATAAGTTTACAAAAAAAATCAGATATTGCGAAATACGCATATATCTCAGATATTTCCAAAACACTAATAGAAAAATTTTTACCTGGACCCATTACTTTAATACTACCTAAAAAGGAGTCAATACCTGATTATATATGTAAAGATTATGTAGGTATTCGCGTACCCGATTCAAGAATAATTTTGGAATTATCCGAGATACCAATAACCTCTACAAGTGCTAATATAAGCGGTAGGCCTTCTTCTTATTCTATATCTGATATCGGCAAGGAAATAATGGATAAAGTTGATATTATTATCGATGATGGCGATTGTGAATACAAAAAGCCCTCTACGATTATAAAAATAACAAATAATAGTTTAGAATTAGTAAGAGAAGGTTCTATCTCCTTTAAAACAATTTTAAAAGAATTAGATTTAAAAAATATAATTATAAAAAAATAATTTAAAATAATATAAAATATATCGTAACATGCTAATTTATAAGAAATCATGCTCCATTACTTCGTCAAATATGTATTCAAAGTCTTCTTTGACATACATTTCAAATTCTCGAGCCGTAACAAGTGTTTTATCATAGTTGGAATAATCATCTAATACAATACGTGGACAGGCACAAATGACATACGCATCAACTTTATATATTAAATTTGACGGAGAAATGTTGTTTAAAACGATTGGAGTATACTCAATTTTATTTTCTTCACACAATTCTATCATTTTTTCGAATACTTTGGCTCTACATTGCCCTTTTTTTGTAGATAATACAATACCTACTTTTTTTGGAGGATTTAACATTAATTTTGTTATTTTTCCAATTCTTATTTTAATCATTTTTTTGATTTCAGATTCCGTTATTTCTGAAACTTCCTGAGAAAGTGGATTATATATTTTAACAGTTTTTTTAAACTTATATGCCATCATTAATGGGTGAAATCTACCTGTGCCCACATATAATATTGATTCGTCGTTTTTCCAGTTAGTTATTACCGCCCTACATCCTAAAATTATATTGGGGTTATATTCTTCAAGGCACTTTTTAAATTGAACCGTACTAACTATGGTGGGGTTATTTAGTTCTTTTTGGAGTTTTTCCATATTTTTTTTAAAATCTTCATCTACGTTATAGTAAGCATGAACATATATCACAGGAATCTCTGATTTAACATAGGAAAGCTCTTCATGCCCATAATGAACTATTAAATCAGGATTTAATAACGAGACTTCTCTATCGCACAAGTCACACGCCCCAAAACAAGATTCTCCCCAAATTATCATTTTTGGGATTTCTTCAGGTTTTGTGTTATATTCTATAAACTTTTGACGTAATTTGGATATTTCCAAATCTACAGACCTTTTTAAACCTTCTGGTGCTTGTAAAATAACTTTTTTAGCTTTTGAATTACAAATATAATTATATACGCGTTCTGTTTCTAAATTCCACATTTTTTCACCATTTAATAATAGTTTTAACATATGATTATTTTATAATATTTGAAATATATTTTATTCTTTTTATAATATTAATTTGAATTTAACTTAGGTTCAAATTAATACTTATCATGGGATTTATAAACTAGTTGGCACAATACTTCTTAAACTATAATATTGTTTTAAATATATTAAGTATTTAATAATTGGTAATGGAATAATAATGATTAAAAAATATCCCTAATTATATGATAATATATGTTAAAAACCAGTTAATATATTAATATATTCCGATATATCTTATAATACTATCATAGATATAGTTTATAATCGTATTATCATAATTTTTATTATAATTTAATTATATATTTTATCATATTGGTGAAATTATGACACAAATGACTGAAGCTATTAAAGGTAATGTTACGGAAGAGATGAAATACGTAGCAGAACAAGAAAATATGGACTTAAATCAACTTAGGAAGCTTATTGCCAAAGGATATGTGGTTATTCCTAAAAATATAAATAGAAATACTAAGCCTGTAGGAATTGGTGAAGGTTTATCTACAAAGGTAAATGTAAATTTGGGTACTTCTCCAGATTGTATAGACATTGATTCAGAATTGAGAAAAGTTGCTATTTCAAATAAATATGGTGCAGATGCAATAATGGATTTAAGTACTGGTGGCAATTTACCCGAAATAAGAAAGGAAATAATGTCTAAAACTAATTTACCAATTGGTACGGTTCCTATTTATGAAGTTGGAGTCGATGCTAAAAATAAATACGGAAAAGTTGTAGATATGGACGAAGATTTAATCTTTAACGTTATAGAACGACAAGCTAAAGAAGGCGTTGATTTTATGACGTTACATTGTGGTATAACAAAACAAAGCGTTCAGGCGCTTAACAACGATGAAAGAGTTATGGGTGTGGTAAGCAGAGGGGGAGCTTTCTTAACAGCTTATATTATGCACCACGGTAAGGAAAATCCACTATATCAACAATTTGATTACCTCTTAGAGATTTTAAAAGAACATGATGTAACCTTAAGTTTGGGCGATGGTATGAGACCAGGATGTTTGGTGGATAACACCGATAGACCTCAAATTCAAGAGTTAATCACTTTAGGTGAATTGGTAGATAGATGTAGAAATGCAGGCGTTCAAGTGATGGTAGAAGGTCCAGGACACGTGCCATACAATAACATAGCCGCAAATATGAAAATACAAAAGACATTATGTAAAAATGCGCCATTCTATGTGTTAGGTCCTTTAGTAACTGATTTAGCAATGGGTTACGACCATATAACTTCTGCAATTGGTGGCACTCTTGCAGCATACAGTGGTGCTAACTTCTTATGTTATGTTACACCTGCAGAACATGTTAGATTGATGAAAGATGAAGACGTTATTGAAGGTTTAATGGCTTCTAAGATAGCTGCTCAAGCAGCAGATGTGGCAAAAGGTAGTTCAAGTGCATGGGAAAAAGAAGTAGAAATGGCAAAAGCAAGAAAAGAACATGACTGGGAAAAACAGTTTGAATTATCTTTAGATTCTGAAAAACCAAGAAAAATGAGGGAAGAAATACCTTCAAAAGAAGAAAAAGCTTGTAGCGTTTGTGGAGACTATTGTGCTTTATTAATGGTTGAAGAATTGGGTAAAAGATAAATTAAAATTTTAAAATTATTATTTTTCTATTTTTATTTTTAATTTATTTTAAGTTCATATTTTATTTTTTATTTTTTATTTTTTAATTTTAATCGTTAATAATATTATTGTGTTTCAATACCGCAAACTTTACAGAAATTCTTTAAAATTATATCTCCATATTCAGTATGGGATACTTCAGGGTGGAATTGTACGCCGTAAATTGGTTTTGAAATGTGTTTAACAGCTTCAACTTCACAAATATCTGAGTAAGCCAATGTTTCAAAGCATTCTGGAACTTCTTTTACCTCATCCATGTGTGAGGCCCATGCGGTGAATTCGGAAGGAACTCCTTCGAATAAATCGTCGTGATTTTTAACTTTTATTGTTACGCTAGAATATTCTTCGCTTTCTGCTCTTGATACCTTACTTCCGTAAGCTTCGCAGGCCAATTGATGACCTAGACAAATTCCTAATATTGGTAATTTTGAGTTTAAAGCTATATCTTTACAGTTTGTAGCTTTTTCTATATCTGGACCACCACTTAAAATAATTCCTTTAACACTTTCATCAGATTCTATTTCTGAAAGGGTAGTGCTATTTGTTATGATTTTTGATTTTACGCCAATGTATTTTAAACTTCTTTGAATTCTGTGAACGTATTGTCCGCCATTATTTAAAATAACTATCATATTTACACCTTTAATTAATGTATCTATACTGTAATTATAATATATCTGTATAATATATTTTACAATGTTTTTAAGCTTAGATTTATAATTTTAAAATAGATTATTAGTTTTGAAAGTTTTAATTACAATTTTGATTATTTTACTATACTGTTTTAAGTATAAAATATTTTTCATGATAAAAAAATTGAAAATAATAATATGATAAATTTATTTTGTAGTTACTTCTATTTTATCTTCTGTGATATAGATGGTATGTTCACATTGTGATACCATACCGTGTTCTTTTTCAACTAATGTAGGGTATGCGTATAAACAGCCTGCATTAACCAAAGTTTTTAATCCCATTTT
Organism: Methanococcus voltae PS; assembly: GCF_024807035.1. Taxonomy (NCBI): domain Archaea; kingdom Methanobacteriati; phylum Methanobacteriota; class Methanococci; order Methanococcales; family Methanococcaceae; genus Methanococcus; species Methanococcus voltae. The sequence continues at coordinate 201,582 of NZ_JANUCQ010000003.1, read as the reverse complement.
ATATTTGGGATTTAATTTAGCAATATCTCTTTCGGAAAATGGTAAATGGCAAAATTTACGTTCGATAACTTTTAAGATATTTCTAGCAGAAGGTAACCTTAAAGGTCTTGAAACTATGTATTTGTAGATATATTTATCTGTTCCGTCAGTAATAGCACCATATCCGTCAGTAGCGAATGGTTCAATAGCTACTAAGTCTCCAATATCTATGGTATCTTTAGTTTTATCATAAACATTAGGTATGCTAACACCAGAGTGTAAAACATTTTGGTGCATAACGTGTCCAGAAAGGTTTGAAACAGGTTTTAAATCATAACTTTCTATAACTTCGCTAATTATTTTACCCATATCTCCAACGTTCATTGGTGGTTCAATAGAATGTATAACGGTTTTTAACGCGTCTTCAGAAGCTTTTTTTAAATCGGAATAACTATTTGATAAGTCGACAGTAACCGCGGTATCTGCGATAAAACCATCAATATGGGCACCTAAATCTAATTTTATAACGTCATTTTCTTCAAAGACTGATTCATCACCGGTAAATGGGGTGTAGTGCGCTGCAATATCATTTCTGGATAAATTACATGGGAAAGCAACCTCTGCACCTAATTCTCTTATTCTATTTTCGACAAACTCTGCTATATCATATAATTTTACACCAGGTTTTATCATTTTTTGAGCTTCGCCCCTCACTTTAGATGCAATTTCCCCAGCTTCCATAATTTTTTGATATTCTAACTCTTCGTTATTCTCCATTTTATCCCCAATTTGTAAATTTTATTTTATGTTTAGTTTTATATTTATTATTAAATAGTTATTTGCATTTATTTTTTATTTTTTTATTTTATTTTTTTATTTTATCAGGTTATTGTCCAGATTTTTTAACAACAACTGATAATATATCTCCATCGCCTAATACGTGGTCTAATCCTACTCTTTGACCAGGATGCTTTGCTGAAGGTCCCCAAACTTGCGCGTATCTGAAATTTTTAACAAAATCCCTATGTAATTTATTACAAACATCCCTTACTGTCGAATTCTTTAGAATAATTAATGGGTCTCGCATATCTGCCTTTTTACCTTGTGGTTTTAAGTATAGCTTAATAAATCCAAGTGTTTCAAATATTTTATCCTTTAATTCTTCTAAATTTATTTCTTTGTGTCCTGAAACAAATACGTGAGGTCTGTCATGGACTGCTCCTTCCATAATATCTAAGCTTTCCTGGTCTGCAAGGTCAATTTTGTTTATAATAACTAATGTAGGGATGTATGACCTATTTCCCATAACTGAATCGATTAATTGGTCTGCATCAACATCATCTCTAATTACGATATCGGCATTGTGTATTTTATATTCTCCAAGTATCGCAACAACTGTATCTTCGTCTATTTTAGACAATGGGAGGGTAGTATTTACAGCAACACCGCCTCTGTCTCTTTTTGCAATTTTAACTTCAGGAGGTATTTGGTCTAGCCTAATACCTACGTTTGACAACTCTCTTTCAATAACCGGGATGTGTTCGGGGGAAAATACATCCACAATAACCATTATCAAATCTACGTTCCTAACTGCTGCTAAAACTTCGCTACCCCTACCCCTACCAAATGAAGCGCCTGATATAATACCTGGAGCATCTAATACCTGTATTTTAGCACCTTTATGCTCCATAAGCCCCGGAATTATCGTAAGGGTGGTAAATGCGTAAGCGCCCACTTCGGAATTGGCATTGGTCAACTTGTTTAGTAATGTGGATTTACCAACTGATGGGAAACCTACAAAAGCTACTGTGGCATCTCCTGTTTTTCTTATGGCATATGCAGGTCCTGAAGAACCACCGGAACCTGAGGGATTTTGTGATTCTTCTCTTAATTTTGCCAATTTTGATTTTAATTTTCCAATATGCTTTTGAGTAGCTTTGTTATATTGCGTATTTTTAATTTCTTCTTCTAATTTTCTAATATCTTCCTGAACTCCCATTATTTCACCAGGGTATGAGCCTATATTTAAAAATTACTGTATTTGAGTTAATATATTAGTTTTTTTAAAATAGTATACTATTCGGATTATATTATGTTTATATCCTATACATCGAAATATGATAACTACTTTTATTCAAACGCAATAATTTTTTAAATTCAACTATTTCATTATTTAATTTTTTAAAGCATATTACGGCTGTTTTTAATATTAAAATTTTTTTTTAAGTTTAAAATCTACAAAAGGGATTGCTATATCTCTTAACTGGGATTTATCCTTATATAATGTATTATATATTAATTTATCTTAGTTTAAAATATATTTTTTATTATTATTCTTTTAATTCTGTTTAAATTATATATAAAAGTATCTTATAAATTTAAAAAAGTAGTGTGCTATTTAAAAAAGTAGCACATTTATATTTTGATTTTTTGAACATATATCCAAAACCATTTCTTAATTTTCAAAATCGCCAATAATGTGTACCATTTCTTTGACTTTGGGGTTTACAATATAATAATGGTTCCAAGTACCTTCTTTTCTTGCTTTAATCAATCCTGATTTTTTTAATATATTTAAGTGGTGGGAGATTGTAGGCTGGGGTTTACCTAATTCATCAATAATTTTACAAACACACATACTTTCATTTTCGTTTAATAATCTTAAAATCATTAATCTTGTAGGGTCTGCAAATGCCTTAAATGTTTCTGCCATATGTTCATAACCTTGTTCACTCATCATAGTTATCACCGTTATATACTTACTTAGTAGACTGTTTCTGTATTTTTTATTATTATTCTTTTAATTCTTTTTTAGGTATTTTGTTTTATTTTCAAATATTATTTTAAATATTTTTAAAAATTTGAAATATGATATCTTTTCATCACTCTATCATCATAGCATGTTTTCATATATAAATATTCGTATATCCAAATATATCATTTGGTATTTAAAACATGTATTGATGTTTAATAATAGTATAAAAAATAGTTATCAATTCTTTTTAGAATTTAATTCCTCATTTTTGATAGTTTTCACTACAATTTTATTTGATAAATCATTATTTGATGTTTCATCAAATGATATGGTAATTTTTTCAGGATTTTCGACTGATTTCAAGCTGACTACCATGCCTTTAATCGTATTTTTTATTATATCTGATACAAAAGGATTTGCAGGTATTATTTTATCATTGGCGGTTATTTTAATAGAATATGACATTACGCATCTATCCCATTTTAGATTATCCTCGCCTTTTATCATTTTTTCCACAAATTGTTTACAATCGTATCCACAATGTCCACAATTAAAGTTATATGTTGGTACTACTGCTTTATCGGCAATCATTTCTATAACTTCCTTTATATCATATTTAAAGTCTTCAATTGTCATTATAACTTGATTATCTAGTAAATCTAAACCCCTTTTACCTTCAACCATCAATATTTTTGGAATATTAAATTCTATAAGTTCTTCTTTAAAACCTTCAATAATTACAAGGTCGTAATCTAATTTTGATAAAATTTCATATAGTGACATCTTATCGTAATAAAAACCAGTTTTAGCACCTGTGGATAATACTGACAAGTTAGAGTTTTCTTTCATCCTATATGAGTCTGTATTTGGTGTATCTATTTCAACGCTGTGATGTGTTTTCTTTATGGTGGCGACACTAATTCCACTTACATGCTTCAATATATCGCATATAATACTTGTTTTACCGGTGTCTTTTTTACCTATTACTCCAATTACCCTCATACTTACACTCCTTTCCTTAATTATAATATCATGTCATATCTGTGTTTTAGGATACTAATACTGAAAATTACAATTTGTAATTAGTTTAATTTCTATTTTATTTTTTAAAATAATATTCTAATTTGAAATAAGTTTATTAATTACTAAATGTATATTGGTATATTTATATTTTACTTATTGAAATTGAAAATCACCTATTTGTCATATTTAATCATGTCAAATACTTTTTTGACTTATTTACTGTTATAAATTCTTTTTTTAGGCAAATAATGACTATTATGACCATATATCTATTTTAAATTATTTTTTTATTAAGATATTATATTTAGGCTATGACACGAATATTATATTACTAGTTTATTTATTATTAATAAGTATATTAGGATATATTAATATATAAATTTATTCATTTACTATAATTATATAAATTATTAGAATTAATTAAGGATTATTACTTTAAAATTGGTACTCTTAAATGTACCATAGCTTCAAAATCATTTTTATATTTGACATTTGGTGATATTTTGGAAAATAATATTGATAATAAAAATAACTATTCTAATTTAAAAAAGGATAAAAAGTCTCAAAAAATACAAAATTTGGAAAAAAGAATTCCTCAAATTCCTGAACAATTATATAATATTCTTAGAAAGCAACACTATCAGATTGAAGACCATAGTGCGGTTAAATTGTGTGGATGGGTACGAAAAAGCTTTTTAGAAGATAAAGTATGCTATAAATCCAAATTTTATGGAATAAATACTCATAGGTGTATTCAAGGTACGCCTTCGGTTATATGGTGCCAACAACAATGTGAATTTTGCTGGAGAGTATTGCCATCTGATTTAGGAATTAATGAGCCAAATTTTAAAGCCCCAAAATGGAAAGAACCTGAAGAAGTTGCCGAAGATATTTTAAAAATGCACAAAACAATTATAACGGGTTATAAGGGAATTATCGATAGAATAGGCACTGAAAAGTATAAAGAAGCAACTGAACCAAAACACGTTGCACTTTCTTTGGCTGGAGAACCTACTATGTACCCATATATCGATGAATTAATAAATATATTCCATAAAAAGAAGATATCTACATTTGTAGTTTCAAATGGTATTTTAACAGACGTAATTGAAAAAATAAACCCTACACAGCTATACGTATCACTAGATGCTTATGATTTGCCAAGTTATAAAAAAATATGTAGAGGAACTGAGCAGGATTGGCAGAGTATATTAAATACTTTGGACGTATTGGGGGAAAAAGGTAGAACTTGTCTTAGAACTACCGTTATTAAAAATATAAATGATGATTTGTCCAAATTTACAGAATTATATGATAGAGCCAATGTAAACTTTATCGAAGTTAAATCATATATGAACGTAGGTTATTCAAGGAATAGACTTAATTTGGATGATATGATTAAACACGATGATTTAATTAGTATGTGTAATAATATTGAAGATAAATCCATTTTTAAAGTTATAGATGACGCTCCAGAGAGTAGGGTAGTTTTATTATCTAATACTAAAGATGATAGGGTAGTAAATCCAAAAATAGACTTTGAAAATTTATAATACTATAACTATATATCTATTTATCTATTTTTTATAATATTATCTTGTTTTAATTTATTTTAATTGTAAAATAGTTTAAAATTTAAAAAAGATTAAAAATTTTTTAATATTTTATTTTTTAAATAGGATTTAAGCACCATATTTTTTAGCTAATCCCATTAAATCCATTAATATTGGCATAATATGTAATCCTTTAATCCAGCATAATCCGCCCTTATGAGCAGTATATTCATCAAATTTATCTACTTCATCCACTCTAACACTTTTACCCCAAATTATAAGTGGTAATGGGTCGGCAGAGTGGTCCTTTTCTTCAATAGGTGTAGAATGGTCGCCACTTATAGCGAAATATACTTCATTCTTATCAACTTGTTTAAATACTTGCTCCAACATTACGTCTATTTTTTCAATTACATCTTTTTTAACGTCATAATGACCGTCATGACCTGCTTCATCAGCTCCTTTAACGTTTACAAGTACAAAGTCATAATCATTAATTGCTTTAATCAAAGCTTCTGCTTTATTATCAAAGTTTGAAAAAGCGTCACCAGTAGCGCCCTCCACTTCGATAACTTCTAAACCTACCATTTTAGCTATTCCTTTTATTAATCCAGTACCTGCAATACAAGCACCTCTCAACCCGTATTTTTCTTCAAATGGCACAATATGAGGAACTTCCCCAACACCTCTTGGCAATATAATATTTGCAGGGAATAATCCTTTTTCTTTCCTTTCAACATTCACAGGATGTTTATCTAATCTTTCATAAACCATTTTAATTAATTTATTCATTATTTCTGCGGTTTTTTTAGCTTCAGGACTTCCATCTAATGGTTTTATTTCTTTTACCTTTAAACCTATTTTTTTAGGGTCTGCGTCACTTATTTTGTCGCTTAATCCCTCTCCTCTTAACATTAACGCAGCCCTATATCCTCCAGACTCTTTAAATATTACTTTTACGCCATCAATCTCGATTCCATCTATTAATTTTTCTAATTCTGATGTATCTTCTATTCTACCAGCTCTTCTATCTTGAACAGTGAAATTTTCATCAACTGTGGAAAAATTACATCTAAATGCAACATCGCCAGGTTTTACATCTAAACCTACGCCTGAAGCTTCAAAAGGTCCTCTTCCAGTATAATTGATTTTAGGGTCATAACCTAATAATGCTAAGTGTGCGGTATCACTACCTGGTCTAACGCCTATATCTACAGCGTTCATTAACCCGTTAATACCTTCTTTTGCTAATCTATCTAATGTAGGGGTTTTAGCTTCCTTTAAAGGGGTATTGCCTTCAGAATTTGGTCTATCGCCTAATCCGTCTATTACAAATATAACTGCTTTCATAATTCACCAAATTTGCATTTCTTAAATTTTAATAATCATATTACTAATTACATTTTACTAATTACATTTTTGAAATTCAAAGTATATTTTAATTTCTATAATTTTAAATATTTCATTGTATTGTATATAGTGATTTAAAATGCTAATTATGCTATGTAACCCGTTTTATTAATATTTAATGGTTTTAAATTCAAGCTAACTTTAATGATTTCTCACATCTGTAAATATAACTTAAAATAATGATTATTTTGAATTTAAAATAAAAGAAAAATTTTCTAGATGAATTAATAAAATTAATAAAATTTAATAAAAAAAAGTTAAAAATTAAAATTTAAATTTAAATTTAAGGAGCATCTTTTGCAATAATTTTAACTTGCTCGATTCCAACAGTGATAGGTATCGCAACGGCTGCTTCCATTAATTCCAATGTAATTTCTTCTTTATTTTTGTCCACTCTAGTAACTCTTGCTTTTTCGCCTTTAAATGGTCCACCGACTAATTCAACAACGTCACCTTTATCAATAGATTCAATGATTTTAGTAGGTGTTAACAAGTGTTCTAACTCTTTTACACTTGATTCGCCAGGAACTATCCCTTTAACTTTGAAATTCTGTCTTACTAATTCCTCAATAGCCCCTTTATTTGTAGCTTCTACTAAAATGTATCCTTTTAAATCTTCGGTAGCTAAAATAGAAAATACTTCTAAATTTTCTTTTTCAGCTCTTGAGGCTAAAGCTTCTGCAACGTTTTGTTCTTGTCCTGTGGTTGTTCTAACTGCAAATATCATAATTTCACCAAATAATTATAAATTCCATTTATAATGATGATTTAGTTTTAATAATTAAGAATTGATAATAACTTTAAAAAAGAATTATTCGATAATATATTCCATATATAAAAATTAATAGTGTACGTAAGTACTATATTTATGATATTAGTAATAATATTTAAATTTAATTATGGTAGTTAATTTAAAAAATAAAAAAATAATTATTTTACTAAACCTGCAGCAGGTTTTAAAAGTCCTTTTAAGTATGTAATTGGAACGTGAACAGCAAATCCAATGGCTCCCAATAAACAGATTCCCAAACCAGTAACTTTTGAAATGTTAATGTATTCTTCACGGGTTGGTTTTCTTGAAACTTTTAATACTCTTTTACATTGGCTTATGAAATTTTTTGTTTCGGTTTTCATTTCGTCGAATTTTTCAGACATATTATCACATTTTTATTTACTGCATTATCTTTTGCAATCAACATTTAAATATTTATTTAAATTAGGGTATAAAAGTTGAATGAAAGTTGATATAAATTAAATATGTAAAATATAAATTAATTTGAGTTATTTTGTATCTATATTTTATATATTTTCAATTAAATTTTTGGGATATCTATAATTACTTTATTTCTTTTAAGGCTTAAATTATGGTTAACTGTTGATTTTGTACCAGTAATGATTAATAAAACTCTCAATGAATTTTCTAATTTATCATCGATAGTGGTACCCCAAATAATTGTTGCATTTTCTGAAAGTCTTTCGGAAACAGTTGAAACAATGTCTTGGGCTTCATCTAGACTCATATCTTCTGGTCCTGTAACGTGTATTAAAGCACCTGTGGCTCCTTCAATATCGACACATAATAAAGGACTGTTTAAAGCCATGTTAATAGCTTCTTTTGCTCTTTTTTCGGAATCGCTTTCACCAATTCCCATCATTGCTATTCCACCATCGTCCATAACCGCTTTAACGTCTGCAAAGTCCACGTGAATGTCTCCCGCGTTATTTACGAGTTCAACCATTCCTCTAACTGAATTCATTAATACTTCGTCAGCTACTTTGAAAGCAGTTCTTAAAGGAACGTTTCTAACAATTTCTAATAATTTATCGTTTGGAATAATAACAATGGTATCTGCAACTTCTTGCAACTTTTCGAGTCCATTTAAAGCATTCGTCATTCTAACTTTTCCTTCCATTGAGAATGGCAATGTTACAACAGCAACAGTCAAAGCGCCCATTTTCTTTGATATTTCAGCTACAATTGGTGCAGAACCGGTTCCAGTTCCCCCGCCTAATCCGCAGGTGATAAATACCAAATCTGAATCTTGTATTGCAGATTTGATATCTTCTGCATTCTCTCTAGCAGATTCTTCACCTTTTTCAGGGTTTCCTCCAGCACCTAATCCACGGGTTAAATTTTTACCAATTAAAACCTTATTTTCAGCTTTGGTTTTAACTAATTGTTGAGCGTCGGTGTTTACTGCAACTACTTTCGCACCTTCAACTTGCTCATCAGCTAACCTATTTATTGCATTGTTACCAGCCCCACCACAACCAACAACAGTTATTCTTGCTTTAGAACCTTCGATTAACTCTAATAATTCTTTATCTACGTCCGATAGAGTTTCTTTAGGTTCATCTAAAAAATCGTTTTCAGCAATATTTTGTAAAAATTTCAAGGTATTACCTCCTCATATATGCCCTTTACCATAATTATTTTTAATATTTTTTATTAAACTATATGATTTAGTTTATTTACTGCTACTAGTAAATAATTAATAATATTTGCCTATAATTATATGTATTTCATATTTATATTATTTATACTAATTCCTAAAATTTTAATAATTTTAAGATTTTATCAAATAAGTATCTTATTTTTTGGAATATCCCATCTGAAGATAATTAAATTCTAAAATATCTGTTATTGGCGCCACATGATTATATTTAAATGTATGATTTTTACTATTTCAAAATATCCATATATAAAATTTCATTGTTTGGTAAAATTTATTAGCTTACAAAAGAAATGTACTATCGTACCTTTAAGTACATTTTATATTAACTATAATTTTTATATACTAGTTATTTAAATTTCTTTTGGTTTTAATTTTTGGTTTTGCAAACCTATTTAACTAAATATATATAACACTTAATTCTATTATGTATAATGTAACAAAATTTTAAATAGGTTATAATATATTTTAATAATATATTTTAATACTTGAATTATACCAAACTAATTTAATTTTTTAAAATTTTTAATTATATATAAAATAAATAGGAACTTACAGGTACAACTCAACAGTACATTGAATATCCTATTCCTTTGGGTGAATTAGATGATAACATCAAAAGAAAGAAAATTAGCTTCTCAAAAATTACTTAAAATGGCAAATCAAATGTATGATGACATCATAAGGAAAAAAAGGCCTGTAATTAAATTTCCTGTAAGAAGTCTATCAAATGCAAAATTTGATGACGAAAAGGGTACTTTTACATTAATGGGTAAGGAAAAAGAAAGAACATTTAATGTAAACCAAGCAAAAATATTTGCCCAAACGATAAAAATGATGGAATTCTCAAAGAGTTTGTTGGATACAAATGACTTCTCAACTTTGAGGGAAGCATATTATGTGTCCAAAAACTGGGGCGAAGCTAGATTTGATGACCAGCAACCTTCTAACAGCGTTATAGAGGATTTAGAAGCAGCTTCTGATTTTTTAAGGGAAGATTTAGGTTTCATGCCTGAGGAAGACGGTGCTTCTGTTGTAGGTCCTTTAAAAGTGATTGATAAAACTCAAGACGGTCAGGAGATTATAATCGACTGTACTAAATTAGGTAGTGGAGCTTATAATATACCTAATGAAGTTACAAATTTAACATTGGAGACTAATGCAGAATTTGTATTGGCAATAGAGACAGCGGGTATGTTTGCAAGGTTGAGCGCTGAAGGATTTTGGAAAAAACATAACTGTATTTTAGTTTCATTAAAAGGTGTACCTTCAAGGGCTACAAGAAGATTTGTAAAAAGATTATCTGAAGAGAAAAAGTTGCCTATCTTAGTATTCACGGATGGTGACCCTTACGGGTACTTAAACATCTACAGAACTTTAAAAGTAGGTAGTGGTAAGGCAGTTCACTTGGCGGACAAGTTAGCAGTTCCAGAAGCAAGAATGATAGGCGTTACACCTCAAGATATTGTAGATTATGAATTACCTACTCACCCGTTAAAAGACCACGATATTAAAAGGTTAAAAGACGGTTTGAAAAACGATGACTTTGTTAAATCATTCCCAGAATGGCAAAATGCTTTATCTATGATGGCAGACAGTAAAGTAAGGGCAGAACAGCAGTCTTTAGCAAAATATGGTTTAAAATATGTTGTTGAAGAATATTTGCCTGCTAAAGTGGAAGACCAAAAAACATGGTTGCCATAACTAATAAATAGCTTATTAAATAGCTTATAATTGGTTTTAAATTACTAATTTAGTATATTTCTTTCTCTTTTTAATTTAATATAGTTTTTTTATTAATCTTTATTAATCTTTATTAATTTTTAATTATTATTTAATATTTTTTTAGTATTAACTCAAAATTATATATTGTAATTCATAGTAAATTTTAAATACAATACCCATAAATAACATTAAGGAGTTTATTAAATAGTCAACTTTAGATGTATTTTTATATTAGTAAGTATTATTTATTGTGTATAAATTTGTTGATAAATCAACTATTAATCTTATACAATTTAACAAGAATAATATGTGAGAATAATAATAAATATCAAAAGTAAAAATAAGAAATATTAAAATATTATTATCTTGATATTGCAAACACGTTGAGGTGAATATTATGGCAGAACAAGTAGTTGAAATATTAGTAACTGGTGGAAAAGCTACAGCAGGTCCTCCATTAGGTCCAGCTATCGGTCCTTTAGGTGTTAACATCATGCAAGTTGTTAACGAAATCAACCAAAAAACAGCTTCATACGAAGGTATGAGCGTTCCTGTAAGTGTTATCGTAGACACTGAAAAAAGGTCATTCAAAGTTGAAGTAGGTATTCCTCCAGCATCAGCTTTAATTATGAAAGAATTAGGTATCGAAAAAGCTGCACAAGAACCAAAACACCAAGTTGCAGGTAACTTAACAATGGAACAAGTTGTTAAAATTGCAAACATGAAATACGAAGCAATGTTATCTTACAACGTTAAAAACGCTTCAAAAGAAGTTATTGGAACATGTGTTTCATTAGGTGTAAATGTTGAAGGAAAAACTCCAAGGGAAGCACAAAAAGCTATCGACGCAGGAGAATTTGACAGTTTTTTTAACTAATTTGGCAAAAAGCTAAATTAGTTATTACCTATTTCAAATTAATTAAATTAATTAAATTAATTATGGTTTAAATTTAAAATAGTTGATACTATGGCAATAATTTAGAAATAATGTAATTAATTATGATTGTATGAAATGGAGTATAAAAGATATATTTGAAAATTGAAAATATCTTATTATTACGTATTTTATTCACTTAAGTATGCGTTTATGCGCGTATTTTATGTTAAACTTTGAATTATTAATTTATTCATTTAAATTTATATACTATTTGATGTATCCGACATGAATAACGTTATAATAGATTGGAATATGATTTAGTCATATTTTTAATGAGGTTTTGCAAATGACATGTACCATTATTGTAGGCGGTCAATGGGGCGACGAGGGTAAGGGAAAAATCGTAAGTTACCTTTGTGAAAAAGATAATCCTTCAATTATTGCAAGAGGGGGCGTAGGCCCTAATGCAGGTCATACCGTAGAAGTTGGAGATAAAAAATATGGAATTAGAATGGTTCCAACTGGTTTTCCTAATATAAATGCTAAATTAGCAATTGGTGCTGGTGTATTAACCGACCCTGAAGTTTTGGAAAAAGAATTAGTAATGTTAAAAGATTTTAATGTAGCTGAAAGGCTTATATTAGATTCTAACGGCGGAGTAATTGAATTAAAACACAGGGAAATGGATAAATCAAACGTTCACCTTTCTAAAGAAATAGGTTCAACTGGTACTGGTTGCGGTCCTGCAAACGTGGACAGAGCAATGAGAACTTTAAAACAAGCTAAAGATGTTGAAAGTTTGCAAAAATACCTTGGAGATGTATCTAAGGAAGTTAATAGTGCAATTGAAAACAAAGAGAATGTTTTAATTGAAGGTACTCAAGGAGCTTTACTTTCCCTTTACCATGGTAGTTACCCATACGTTACCTCTAAAGATACTAATGCATCTTCCTTTGCAGCAGATGTCGGTGTAGGTCCAACTAAAATTGACGAAGTTGTGGTTGTTTTTAAAGCATACCCAACAAGAGTTGGAGAAGGACCTTTCCCATCAGAAATGACTGAAGAAGAAGCAGAGGCTTTAGGCGTAATCGAATACGGTACTGTTACAGGTAGAAGAAGAAGAGTAGGACATTTTGATTACGAACTTGCAAAAAAAGTTTGTGATTTGAATGGAGCAACTCAAATAGCATTAACCTGTTTAGACAAATATGATACTGAATGTTACGGCGTAACAAACTACGAAGATTTATCCGATAAATCAAAAGAATTTATAAAAGTAATGGAACAAAAATTAGGTGTTAAAGTTACTTTGATATCTACTGGACCTGAATTAAGTCAAACAATAGATATTAGAGCTAAATAATAGATTTACAATTATTAACTCTAATTTTCATTATTTATATTTTTTAAATAATATATTCTCTAATTTATAATATTCTTAAATGTTAAATGGATTATTAACTAATGACTAATTTTTAAACATATTATTAGGGTCTACTTTTAAAGTTTTATAAAATTTAATTTAGTATGAACCCATAGTTAATTATCTAGATAATTTAGTGACTTTTTTAACATAAAATATTTGAATTCTGACTAATATTTAAATAATAGTATATTTAAATCAATTATAACATTAAAAAATTAACTTAAAAAAATTATAATTACGTGATATTATGATATTTGACAAAATAACTGATAAGATAATAGTGACAGCTAAGGATTATGAAATGCCTTTCTCAAAAGGACTTCTTGCAAGGTCTTTAACTACAGCAGGAATGAAACCCAGTGAGGCATACATTTTTGCAAGGGGAATTGAAGCTGATTTGAACCATGACAGCTTAAAAAGAATTTCCAAATATGAATTAAGGCAACGGGTGTATTATTCTTTAATATCTAATGATTATGAAGATATAGCCGAAAAATATCTAATTTGGAGAAGAATCTTAAAAAAACACTCTGTTATTATATTAGTTGGTGGAGCAAGTGGTGTTGGTACATCTACAATTGCTTTTGAATTGGCTTCTCGTCTAGGTATTTCTAGCGTTATCGGTACTGATTCTATTAGGGAAGTAATGAGACGTAGTATTTCTAAAGACGTAGTACCTATGTTGTACGAATCTTCATATACTGCTTGGAGAGCACTTAGAAATTATGATGAGGATGACGATGATTTATACATACAAGGCTTTATAAGACACGTAGAGCCTGTACTATTGGGTATTGAAGGAATTATAGACAGATGCTTAACCGAGGGTACAAGTGTAATAATAGAGGGTACACACATCGTTCCAGGGATGATATCTGACAAATACCACGATATTCCAAACGTAATATTCTTAACCCTTACATTAAGTTCTGAAAATGTACATAAAAAAAGGTTTATAGCAAGAGCTAAGGTTAGTGACAGGCCTTTAGAAAGGTATTTAGAAAACTTTGAAATTATAAACAATATCAATAAATATATTGTTAAGGATTCAAATGCACATATTGTGCCAGTGATTGAAAACGTATCTATAAGTGACACAGTCCAAGAATGTTTGGAAATTGTCACAAATAAATTTAATACATTGGATGAGGAAGAAGGTGGAGAAATAGAGGAATTAATTTAAATCTACCTTTTTTACTTTTAATTTTTATTTTATTTCATTTTTTTAATTTTATATATAAACTATATTACAATTTTTATTTCATTTTTTTAATTATGTATTTATACAATATTGGAATAAATAATAACACACAATTATTATTTATGACGTTTATAATTTAATTTATACAATCATAATACTTCAATATCGGAAAGATGATAAAATTAAGAAAAACGTAGGGATAGAGCGATAATATGAAAATATTTAAAAAAAGAGATGCAGCAGGTATTATGCATGAATTGGGTCTATTGATGATGAGTATAGGTTCATTAATGATATTACCGGGAATTTTTGCTGTATACTACTCTGAAAACTGGAGCATATTTGTAGTCCCTGCGTTAGCTTTTATATTATTAGGTTATTTGATAAATAGATTTACTAAATCTATTCCTATAAAATTAAAGCATGCTATGGTAATATCTGCATTAGCTTGGCTTATGGCTTCTATGATGGGCGCAGTTCCATTAACTTTGAGTATTGACTATTTTGGGTATATAGACGGTGTTTTTGAAAGTATGTCGGCTTGGACAACTACTGGATTTAGTATTATCAGTGATGTGGAATCCTTACCACGGTCTGTTCAACTATGGAGGAGTTTGCAACAATGGGTTGGTGGCGTTGGTGTGCTTGTTATGGTTATATCAATTTTATCCAAAGCAGGGGCTTCTGCATATTACCGGGCAGAAGCAAGAGAGGAGAAAATATTGCCAAGTACATTAGGCACTGTAAAAAAAATATGGCATATCTACATTTTATACACGGTTTTAGGTATCTGTATGCTCTATATAAGTGGCTTAAATCTATGGGATGCAATAAACATATGTATGTGCGGTATATCCACTGGCGGTATGAGTGTAAGTAATAGTAGTTTTCCTTATGGTGATGTAGCCAAACTAATTATGGTAGCAATAATGTACATTGGAGGTGTTGTATCCTTCTCCGTACACCACAATTTATTAACTGGTAAAGATGTACACGATATTCAAACAAAAGCATCAATACCAATATTGGCAATTTCTGCTTTAATTCTGGTTCTTTCGTCAGGACTATCTCCTATTGATGCTTTATTTACCATGGTTTCCGCTATGACCAGTACTGGATTCTCAACAGTTAGTATGGCAGGATTAAGTAATATTTCATTAGCTGTGGTTATTTTTGTAATGGTTATAGGGGGTGCTACAGGTACTACAACAGGTGGTATTAAGCTAATGAGATTTTTAATAATGGGAAAAGCGTTTTATTATAAATTAAAAGAATCCGTACTCCCTACAGGTTCTGTAGTCTATAAGAAAATAGGTAAAAATATAATGTCCGGTAATTTAATTACCGACGCTTTCATAATCGGATTTGGTTATGTAGTCCATTATATGATGGCTAGTTTAATGTTAATATTCTTAGGGTATGACCCTTATAAGTCCTTATTTGAGGCTGTTTCTATGGTGGCAAATATGGGTTTATCGGTAAATATTGTAAGTAGTGCCATGCACCCTTTAGCTAAATTAACTGGCATTATATCAATGTGGGTCGGTAGATTAGAAATAATCCCTGTTTACGTACTTTTAATACTTCCTGCTTATTTAAAATTAAAAGATATAGGAAATAACTCTAAAAATGAAGTAATTTGTCAAAAAAATAGGAAATAATTTAATATATTACATATTGAATTGTATTCAATATATTCAATATTATATTTTAAACCTTTCAATTTATTTATTTTTAATTATTTAATTATTTTTAATTATTTATTGATTAATTTTAAAACTTCTGCTACTTTTTTACCAACATTTTGAGCAGTCATTGTACCAAATTCATCGTTTTTACAGTCGCCCGGTGTTGAACCCCAGCCTGTACCACCATAATGAGCCGTCGGGAATTCGTCTCCAACTACAATCATAGATTGAATGTGCATATAGTCGTGAATTTGTCTTATGGTAGTTTCTTGACCACCATTTCTTGAAGCACCTACTGAAATAGCAGCTCCTACTTTATTTTTAAGTTTTTGGTTTGCACGCAATGACCTAGACCTATCCATTATCATTTTTAATTGAGCGGACACGCCACCGAAGTATACTGGCGAACCTAATATTATACCATCTGCTCCATCCATTGAATCCACGATATCTTCTATATCGTCTATAATAATACAGCTTTCTCCTTTTTTACACATTTCACATGCAATACAGGGATTTAATTCTAGACCAGCTAACGATATGAATTCTGTTTCAAAACCTAATTTTTCAGCTTCTTCTAATGCTTTTTTTACAAGATATGACGTATTACCTTCTTTTTTTGGTGAACCACTAATTCCTAATATTTTCATTTTATCTACCTTAATTTTTATTTTTTGCATTTTTATTATTATCTATCTTAATTATACTTTATTAATCTAATAATTATTCTATCATAATATTTTATTATTTATACCCTTTCATCTATTTATCTGAATTATTGATTAAACTTTAGTTTACTATATATTTTATTTATTAAATTATGTTTTAATTAATACGTCATTACATTTTTATGTATCCACCCACCCAATATTACAATATAGATAATATATTATATTATAAACAACACATGTATAGTTAGTCATTATGTGACATGTATGACAATATATATTGCACGTTATATTACCCCTAAAAATAATAGTAACGGTGTTTTTATGGTAAAATTCAAAAAAATAAGTACAAAATTGATAGTTTTGGCCGTAGTTGTAGCATTAGTCCCTTTAATAATATCAAGCGGTTCTTCTCTATCAACTTTACAAGGAAGCATGGCTACTCAAACACATGAAGCCTTAGTAAGTGATACAAATCTTGCAGAATCTGTAATGGCTATTAAAATGGATTCTTTAAGCTCTTTGAATGATTATACCTCTAAAACATATGGTATGATAAATTCTATAGAAAATAGAGATATTGATGATTTGAATAGCCGTATAAAAATTTTAAATCAAGGTTCAGATATTGATTTAATGGCAATAACTGATAAAAATGGTAAAATTATTTCATCTAATATCAATAAAGATGTAGATGTATCAAATATATTGAATCAATTAATCCCTTCTGGAACAAATCATGGTCTTTTAAAACTATCCTCTAGTTTTATGAGCAATTTCCCAAAATCCAAAATAGATGGGGTTTCTGAAGGTATTGGTTTAGTGGCCATTGACCAAGTTTCCAAAGATGGACAAGTAATTGGTTACTTAGTTATGGTAAAAATAGTAAATAACGATGTAGGTATCGTTGATGAGATAAAATCTATTACGGGTAATGAAGTTACCGTATTCATGGATAATGTAAGAATATCTACAAGTATCTCAAATGGAGGTACTAGGTTTGTAGGTACAAAATCTTCTGACGAAGTATATTTAGAAACTAAAGCGGGTAATACTTACGATGGAGAGGCACATATTAATGACGAAGACTATATAACTATTTACGAGCCATTGCATGACGTAAATGGTAATTATATAGGTATGTTATTTGTGGGCACTCCTAAATCCACATATACAAGTTTAATGAATCAATTAATGACTCAATCAGTAATCGTTAGTTTATTGGGTTTATTAATTTCAGTCGCATTAGCATTCTTTATTAGTAAATCTATCTCAAAACCAATGGCTTTATTAAAAGAAGGAGCTGAAAAATTCAGTCAAGGCGATTATAGTCATAGAGTTGTAGTTAATACACACGATGAAACTCATGATTTGGCAGAATCCTTCAACGAAATGGCTGATAATGTAGTTGAATTAAATAAAACATTAGACATGGATAAAGCTAAGTTAGCAGAGTTATTAAGAGAAATCAGTGACGTAATGAATAGAGTTGCAGAAGGTGACTTAACTGCTAGAATGATTGAGCATGAAGATAATAAAGGTTTGGATAAAGCTATAAACTCCGGAGTAATTAGCACCGGTGATTTAATTTCTGAACTTAAAGAGCAACTTAGTATCTTAGATAATGAAGTACATAACATTAGAAAAGAGCTTGAAGATGCGAAAGAAACATCAGAACAAGTTAGCGAAGCAGCTTCACAGGTAGCAACCGCTTCATCAGACCAATCAATTAAATTACAAGACGCTACTGACCAGTTAGAAATAACCAATCAGTTAACAAAAGACTTATACACTAATGCGGAAGATACTGTACAGTTGAACAACGAAATCGAAGACAATTCACAAATCGGTGTTCAAAAGGTAGAAAACGCAGTTGTAACTATGCAAAAGATTACAAACGTAATCGATAACCTAGGTAAATCAATCGAAGAGCTTGGCGAAGAAAGCAAGAAAATTAACGAAGTAACTACGTTAATTAAAGATATTGCAGAACAAACCGGTTTATTAGCACTTAATGCTAGTATTGAGGCAGCTCGTGCAGGGGAAGCAGGAAAAGGCTTTGCAGTTGTAGCAAGCGAAATTAAATCCTTAGCTGAAGAGATTCAAAAGTCTGTAGAAGATATTAACAAAACAATTGTTGGAATGAATAGTAAAGTAACAACGACAATTAAATTAGGAACTACAGGACGCGAAGAAGTAGATAAAGGAGTTATAGCAATAGATGAAGTTAATGACGCGTTCATGAAAATTAAAGAAAGCGTTAACAAAGCAACGATTGCTATTAATACTATAAAAGAAGATTCTAAAAAAGCAAGTACTAGTACGGACGATGCACTTAGAAATGCACAAGATATCGCATCTATTTCAGAAGAATTCACAGCTACTGCTGAAGAAGTAACAGCTTCTACAGAAGAGCTTGATAGAGTTATTTCAGAAATCGAAGCTATCTCAAAACAAGTTGTACAAGTTGCTGAAAGAGTTGAGCAATCTGCAGGAAGATTTAAGATTGAATAAATAATTTATTCAATTTCTTTTTTAATTTTTAATATGATTTATAACTGACCGAATTTTTTTTATGAAATTTATTTAATCTTAGTTATCTATTTTTTAGGATATTTAAATCGTAAAATATATAATATAGAAATAATAATTATTATTGGGGATATATTAATTAAATACTGTAATATAATTAGTGTAATAAATCGCTAAGAGATTTATACATTTAAATATTAACACCATATATATTTTGATACATAAATACTACCATATAGTAATTAAATAATGAAATACCGTTATATATTAAATATTTTAAAAAAAGCAGTTTTAAATAACTTGCTTTATTTCCTTTTTATTTTTAACTTCAGTTTATAATATTAATATTATTACAACTATAATTTTATGTAGAATCCTAATTATATTATAATCTATATCAAAATATGGTAAACTATATGTTTGTATAAACCATTTAAATATTAACTTAAGGGCAATATGGGATTTATAGGTTTTAAATAAACTTTTAACTTATAAAATTCGGTTTAAATAATCAAAAGACAATCTTGGGTGACATCATGGGAGAAGCAACTATTAAATTAGCTGGCAAAAGTATCGATACGAAGTTAAATGCGGAAGCACATCATTATCAAATTATTTCTGACGAGCCTGTATCGTTAGGCGGTAAAGGTGAGGCTCCAAATCCTATGGAATATTTATTGATGGCATATGCCGGATGTTTAAATGCTTTAAGCAGATATTATATTGATTTAAAAGGTTTGGAAGTTCGTGAAATGTTTTTAGAAGTTCATGGTAAATTTAACACGGATAAATTAAAGTTGAGAGAAACTACTAAAAGAGCAGGTTTTGAATATATAAACGTTTCAATCGAATTTGATACTGATGAGCCTATAGAAAAGATTGAAGAAATCGTTAAAATGGTTAAAGAAGGATGTCCTATGCACGATAACATAACTAACCCAACACCTACAATAATTGATTACAAAATCAAAGATATGGGCGAGTAACTTAATATAAAGGCGTATAAAATAACTAACTTTAATATAATTTAACTTAAAATAATATTTTTTTATAACTAGGCGTTTAGTATATCTACCTTTGGAAAATCTTTCCTTCATCAACGCCCTACGGCTATTCTGGAAGACCGCCTTTTAGGTAGAAGTGCCTTAGACAGTATCACCAAAACCAAAATTGGCTAAAATCAACTGCTACATTTTTATAGTGTAACAACATATAAAAAACTTAGTATTTTTAATATAATGTTGTTATATTGATTTATTATTATTTTTAAAAAATCCAATATTGATAAATTACTTATATTAAGAAAACATAGTCTATGTACTTAGATTTAAATTTTTACATTATGATTTAAATTTAACATATCGCATTAAAACTTTTAAAATTTTAAAAAACTTTAAAAAATTAATGTTTAAGCTTAATTTTATGGATTAAATTAAAAATAACTTAATTTTTCATAAAACACGATTTTATTGAGATATAAAACGTTTATTAATTATTATGCAAACGGCATTAGTATATTAATTATATCATTGTAGGGTTGCATTATTCTAGTATTATGGTATGCAATATTGACACCTAAAGTCAAGTTTCTTATCTATGTTTATTATGTCAATAAAATCAAAGAGTTTTAGGTTAATTTAGCCGAATTAGATAACATAGCCATAATGGTTATAAGGACTAGTATAAACCAGAAACTCATATGGGCTTACAATCTAAACTTAAAAACAAATATTAAAATTAACTAGATTAATAGATAGGAAATCTATTAATAAACAAGGGATAAACATGGAATTTAGAGATTTAAACATATCTGAAAGCATATTAGAAAGGCTTGACGAAAAAGGATTCAAGGAACCTACACAAATACAAGAAAAAGCAATACCTATTGTATTAGACACAGAATTGGACGTAGTTGGACAAGCACAAACAGGAACTGGAAAAACACTCGCATTTGGTTTACCAATACTCCAAAAGATACAAGAAAAAATACAAGAAGAAGGTAGAAAAAATAAAAAAGCTGTAAAAGCTATTATTTTAACACCTACAAGAGAATTGGCTTTACAAGTTCACGATGAGATAGATTCTGTAAACAATGGCAATAGATTAAGATTGTGCACTGTTTATGGTGGTTCAAGCATTGAAAAACAGATAAATAAGTTGAGAAATGGCGTTGACATTGTAATTGGTACCCCAGGAAGAGTAATCGACCATTTGGGTAGAAGAACACTTAAATTGAACGATATTGACTTTTTAGTACTCGACGAAGCTGACGAAATGCTCAATTTAGGTTTTATTGACGACGTTGAAGAAATTATGAGTAAATGTAAACCAGATTGTAGAAAATTACTTTTCTCAGCAACACTTCCTAAAAGTATCATGGAACTCGTAGAACTTCACATGGGCGAATACGAAACAATTAGGGTTAAAAGTAAGGCTTTAACAACTGAATTAACTGAACAAATCTATTATGAAGTTAAAGAACATGATAAATTTGAATTATTGAGAAGAATAATCGACAAAGAACCTGGTTTCTATGGTTTGGTATTCTGTAAAACAAAAGCAGACGTTGACCAATTAATGAGAAGATTAAATGATGAAAATTACTCATCAGAAGCTTTGCACGGAGACATGAATCAAAAGCAAAGAGAATTGGCTCTTTCAAGATTCAAAAGTCACAAAATTGACATAATGATTGCTACTGACGTTGCAGCAAGAGGTATCGATATTAACGAACTTACACACGTTATTAACTATGATATTCCTCAAAATCCTGAAGCTTACGTACACAGAATTGGTAGAACTGGAAGAGCAGGAAATAAAGGTACTGCAATAACCTTCGTAGAACCAAGAGAATTTAGAAGATTTAAATACATTATGAAAATCTCAAAATCTGACGCTAAAAAGGAAAAAATACCTGATGTAACAGAAATAGTTGAATTAACTAAAAATAACATAATTGAAAAATTAAAACAGATAATTCAAGCAGAAAATGAAGGAAACTCGGAAGATGCTGATAATTTAGAAAATTACGAATTTGAGAACTTAGAAATTGTAGATGAGTTAGTAGAATTAGCAGATTCTAAAATAATCATTGATAAATTAATCTCCCAATTATTCAAGGAAGAACTCAATAGAAAATCCTACGGAAGAATCGGCGATTACGGCACTAGAAGGGGAAACGATAGAAACGATAGAAACGATAGAGATAGAAGAGACGGTAGAAGAAACGATAGAAACGATAGAGATAGAAGAGACGGTAGAAGAAACGATAGAAACGATAGAGATAGAAGAGACAGTAGAAGAAGCAACGATGGTGGTTCAAGATTATTCGTAGCTTTGGGCTCAATCGATAATATGGACACAAGAAGATTACTTAGAAAAGTTACCGAAAAATCTGACGTTTCAAAGGAGCATATCACTGAAGTAAATGTTTACAGAAATTTCTCATTCATTTCTGCAGACGAAGGTACTGCAAAAAGAATCGTAGATGCTTTCAGGTCTGAAAGAAGAAACGGAAAACCATTAATTGAATATGCAAAAAGATAAGATATATCTATCTTAATTCTTTAAAATCTATTTTTTATTTTTTTATCATAATATCTATTTTTTATACATTTTTTTATACCTGGTATATTAACATTTTAATTTTAAGTGAATAATAAGTTTAATAAATGTCTTTTTTTATAAATTTTAATATATGTTATCAAATTTTTATTGTAATCTTATAATTTATTTTCAGAGAATAATGCGGTATTGATAATTAAATACTGTACTATTTGTCAATTAAGTATCTAATATTAAAATAACGGAGGGGGTTATTTTGAAAATAGAATATGACACCGATTATTTACTTCAAAATATATTTAATAAGAAAATAAAGGGTATGAAAGGCTTAGATTGGATAAATTGGCTTTATTATGATAAAGAAGAGTATGAAGATGCTATTTTCAAAAATACAGGTATTGAAGAACATCAGATAATATCAAATGTGGAAAAAACGACACAGTCGAGAGAATTTTCACTTAACGGAAATCTATTATTAAAAGAAACCCTAAATGATGAAGATTTTCAAAATTTAGAATTAACTGATAAAAATCCTATATTAATACATACTTCTGGCACTTCAGGAGGTGATTTATCGAAACTAAAATGGTTTGAAATTACTGATAATTCAATGGAAAAGATATGGGTTTCGGGAATTAGGGCAATATATGATTCCAGTTTTTTAGAATGGTATACGGAACCATATGTTGGAAAATCAAATGGTTCTAAAAATAATAATACTAATAATACTAGTAATTCAAAATATACTCATAATAACGATAGTAAAGGTGCTATGGTATTTTTAATTCCCTCAGGGCTTCAAATTGATGGCGTTTCTAAAGTAGATGATAACTATTTAACTCGCCTTTATGGTTTTGAACTAACCCAACGGATTGCAATAGCTTTATATCCAAGGTCTGATTATTTGATTGACCATTATTCAAAAGCATATAATTTATCCACAATTTTAAAAATATTAAGTTTGGGGAAAATTGCAATCATTGCAGTACCTTATAATGTCATAATGAACTGGAATAATCCTAAAAAGTTAAAAGAAGGATTTGAAAAAGAATTAAAGGATATGAAGAAATTAACAAATCTAATCGATACGAATAATTTAGAAAATCTAGAAAATCTAGAAAATCTAGAAAATTCCGGAGATAAAAAAATTAAACATAATGACAACAATACTGAATTCTATAATGAGTATATAAAGTATAAAAATAAATTTGAGCAAAATCCTGAAAAAACAGTTAAAGAATTGCAAAATAGATTAAAAGAGAAATTAAAAGATGCAGTGTTAATTTCGGGTACTACATACATGATAAAAAGACAATGGGATGACTTAAGAAGTTTTATGGGTTGGAAAAAAGGACAAGAGCGATTAACAAATGTTTACATTGGAAGTGAAATAGGACCTTTTTCAGCTACAATAAATAAGGCAGATAATTACCGTCAATACGTAATGCCTTTAACAATCCCTATTTTAGAGCGAAAAAACAGTAGAGAATTGTTGACGCGTTCTAAATACGACTATGGCAACCTTTTAATATCTAAAATGGACGGTTATCCTATATACAATATAGATACAGGGGATGTTATAACTTTACTCGACAAAAAACGTATTCCTAAGATATCTGGAGAAATATTGAGAGCTAATTTTAAAGTTAACTTAGATATGGTTGTAAAAAATCTTCCAAAGGGAGATATAATCGCAGGGGATTATTTTAGATTAAAAGACTTCGAAATAGTAAATTCTAAGGAAATTACCAGTTGTATATCCGATAAATTTAATTTGGATAAAAATAATCCTATCATATTGGTGAATAGTGAAAAATATCGGTTAATAGTTCCTATAAAACTTGAAAAAGATAAAGCTACAGTTCAATTGGAGCTTGCACAAAAAGTTAAAGAAGAACTTGAAGTTTGTCCAATCGAGGATGATTTAAAAAAGGCTTTAAAAGACTTTGAAATAGAATTAAATGAAAATATAACTATAGAACCTAAAGGGGGAAGGGAAGAACTTTTAAAAAAGGTAAAATCTGGGGAAATGCCAAAAGGAGTTTTAAAAAAGTGGAATTTGTATGTTATAAATGAAGATAGTAAAAATAATAAAAAAAGTAATATGGATAAAAATTCAAAAAAATAGCAAATAAGGAAATATGGCAAATATAATTAATAATTTAACCTTAAAATATCCCAATTTTACAAATTAAACCGTTTAAAATTCTTATAATATTCAATAATAGGAAAATCAAATAAAAACTTATTAATAATAGTTAAATCATAATTTGAGATATTATAACCATATGGAGGAGTTAGTATGGAATTAAACGGAGTAGCAATAGACAACACCTTCGCAGAAGGATTTCCAATTTGGACATCAAGAGTATTAATAACAGCAGCAACTGAAAGATTAGCAAAAGTTGCAGCAACAGAAGCAACAGGTTTCGCTTGTTCAGTTATCATGTGCCCTGCAGAAGCAGGTATTGAAAAATACGTAGCACCTACAGAAACACCAGACGGAAGACCTGGTTACATCGTAGAAATCTGCCACCCTAAAAAATCAGGATTAGAGCACCAATTATTAGAAAGATTAGGACAGTGTGTTTTAACAGCACCAACAACTGCAGTTTACGACGCAATGGGAGAAGACGCAGAAGAACAATTGAAAATTGGTTTCAAATTAAAATTCTTCGGTGACGGATACGAAACAAAAGAAAAAACAGAAGATGGAAAAGTTATTTACGCAGTACCAATTATGGGCGGAGACTTCAAAATCGAAAGTAAATTAGGAATTAAAAAAGGAGTAGCTGGTGGAAACTTCTTCATTATGGCAGACTCAAACATGGCAGCATTAACCGCAGCAGAAGTTGCTGTTGACGCAATTTACAACGTAGAAAAAACAATCACTCCATTCCCTGGAGGTATTGTAGCATCAGGAAGTAAAGTAGGTTACACAAACCCTAAATACAGCTTCATGGCAGCAACAACAAACGAAAAAATGTGCCCTACATTAAAAGATAGTGTAGAATCATCAATCCCTGAAGACGTTAACGGTGTTTACGAAATTGTTATCGACGGTGTAGATGAAGAAGCAGTTAAAGCAGCAATGAAAGCAGGTATTGCAGCAGCAACAAAAATTCCTGGCGTTAAACAAATTACAGCTGGTAACTACGGCGGTAAATTAGGAAAATACCAAATCCAATTGCAAGAATTATTCTAAATGATTAAACTTAATTTTAAGTTTAATTTTTTATTTTTATTTTTTTTATTTAATAATTTATAGGTATTGATTTTAGTTTATTTTTTAAAATTGAAGTTATTTTAAATTTATGGGGTTTATATTAGTACATATAATAATTAATATTAAATATTAAAAATACATTAATATTTATGTAAAGTATATTTATTAATATCCATTATGATAGTGTCATGTCTGTTTTATATAATAGCAGTATTTAAGCCATAAAATAGTGAAAATTCACTTAAATGTAAGTTATTGTTAAAATTTAGAGATTAATATAAATTAATTTAAAGATAAAGGTATTTACGCTATTATTGCCATTGTCGTAATTTTATAAATTGTATAATTGACAAGTAATAATATTATATTCTTGGAGGTTTTTAGTTTGAAACCAAAAGATTCACTTAATAAAGATGTAATTGCGGAATTTACACTCAATAAATCTTTTAATACATACCGTGGAAAAATAGTAAAATGTGATTTTAACGGTTTAATGGAAGGAGCCGTAATGTTAAACAAAAAAAATCATTATTATTTTTATCCCCTAAACGCGTTACATATGATAAAGCCATTGAAAAATATGCCTACAAATATAATTCCAAAGACTTCCTTACCTACAAATCCTAAAAATATAAATCCAAAGGAAGCTTTGTCACGTATAATCGGACGTACATTGAAAGTAACCTACAAAAACCCTAAAACATCTTATTTGGGAAGATTACTAGGTTTTAGTAGAGGGGTGTTTTCTTGGACACTCTTAATGGAAATTTATGGGGAAACCGTAATTTTAGTAAATCCCGATTATATTTCATACTACGGGACTGTTTGGAGACTTCCCAGGAATAATCCACCATATAAAAAGCCTACGCTAATGAATTTAACAAAAACAACCCAATATTTGAAAAAATGTCTACTGGACGATGTTACTTTAGAAATTGACTATCCAAGAATTAACATTGAGAACAGAGTATTCATTTATCCACACGGGATTGTTTCAAAAGATGATTATCTTTGTAGTATTGTTAAAACACATTTAAAAGAGCATGGATTAAATATAAAGTAAGATTAAGGTCTTAAAATCTTAAATACCTATATTTTTAATTCTAATTTATTATTTATTTTTCGTCACTGATTAAATTTCAACTAGATTTATATTTTTTAGAAGTTTTAGTAATTGATTTTTAAATGAGTATATAATTACATTATATCCTACAATAATGTATTAAAATGCTACAAATATATTAAAAAACTACTTTTACGTTTTAAATTTATTTTAAAAGATATATTTATATTTTTAAGGTATTTGGCGTATATTTAGGTTATTTTACCGTTAATCAAAATAATAAAGTATATATAAGTTTAAATTATAATAGCTTATTATTATGCTAAGTCACTTAAAAATGGCAAGTTAGTATATTGTATCTATATTTTTAAGAACCTAATTGTCTCTAAGATTATAAAGGTGAAAGCATGGTTTCAAAAGAAGACGTATTGAATGCTATAAAAGTAGTTCCAGACCCACACATGGGTGTAAGCATAGTTGATATGGGATTAATAAAAGATGTTGTTGTAGATGACGAAGGAAACGTTGAATTTACATTAACTCCTACAAATCCAGGATGTATGAGTGTTATCCACATGGCAGCAGGTGCTAAAAATGCTGTTTTAGAACTTGATGGTGTAAAAACTGTAAAAGCTACCGTAAAAGGACACATGATGGAAGATGACATTAACAAAATTTTAAACGAAGAAACTGAATAATTATTTTAGTTTTTCATCTTTTTTTTAATTTATTTAAACGAGTTTTATATATTTATTTTAAGATTAACCGTTATCTATTAATAATCCATAAACATATATTAAAAGGATTTTATGAGTTTATAATGGATAATTATTTTGATATTAGTACTATGATAAGCTATGACTATGGTGGATATAATCTAATATTAATTTATTATAATTTATAATTATATTGGAGAGATACACATGTTTCAAAAACCTAAAGGAACAAGGGATTTTTTACCTTCAGAGATGTTAAAAAGGAAATTTATTGCAAAAAAATTAAGAGAAGTTTTTGATAATTATAACTTTAAAGAAATTTGTACGCCTACTTTTGAAAGTTTTGACCTCTTATGTAAAAAAACAGGTGACGAAATAAGAAGTCAATTATTCGTATTTAAAGACCACGGTGACAGAGAAATGGGTTTAAGACCTGAATTAACCTCTTCCGTTGCCAGGTATTTCATAAACGAATTTAAAAACGTTCCAAAACCTTTAAAATTCTACTATCTTACAAATTGTTTTAGATATGAAAACCCTCAAGCAGGTAGATACAGAGAATTTTGGCAGATGGGCTGTGAATTAATCGGTAGTAATAAATGTACGGCAGATGCTGAAGTTTTAAACTTGGCTATCGAAGGATTAAAACACATTAATATGGAATATG
The DNA here is from genome assembly GCF_024807035.1 of Methanococcus voltae PS. Lineage (NCBI taxonomy): Archaea > Methanobacteriati > Methanobacteriota > Methanococci > Methanococcales > Methanococcaceae > Methanococcus > Methanococcus voltae. Next base: position 173,056 of record NZ_JANUCQ010000003.1, on the reverse strand, counting down.
AGATAAATATAGGTCATTTGGGTGTTTTAAAAGGTGTTTTCGAAGAGTTTAATCTTTCAGATGACGAAAGTACCCAAATTAGGCGATTAATTGATAAAGAAGATATTGAAGGTTTAAAGGAAGTTTTAAACGCAATAGAATCTGAAAAAGATATTTCTATATCTAACGTCGTGTTTGAAATATTGGATTTAAAGGGAAACAATGAAATTATAGATATTTTAATGGAAAAACTCCAAAAATTCCCTAAATCAATAGAGGCACTTCAAAACTTAAAAGAAATATTGGAATACGTAGACCATGACTATATTATAAACTTTGGAATTGCAAGAGGTTTGGATTACTATACTGGAATGGTATTTGAGATATATGGTACCAAAGAAGGTGCTAGACAAGTTTGTGGTGGCGGTAGGTACGATAATCTAATAGAGTTGTTCGAAGGAGAACCTACGCCTGCAGTTGGTTTTGCATATGGATTTGATAGAATTATGTTAAATATCGAAGAGCCTGAGGTAAATGAAGAGATAATTTACATTACAACCGCAGGAAATGACGTAGAATTAACCAAAGAAAGCTTTAAACTTGCAAAACAATTGCGAGAAAATTCAAAGATTGTAGAATTGGATTTAATGAATAGAAAACTTAATAAATCCTTAAATTTTGCAAATAATTTAAAAGCTAAGAAAGTAATTATAATCGGTAAAAAAGATTTGGAAAATAACATGATTTCAGTAAAGGATATGGAATCAGGCGAACAAATTCAAGTTAAATCTGAAGAATTATTAAATTACTTGTAAAATTACTAAACTACTTATAAATTACTTTTATTTTATTTCTTTTTAATTTATACGTATTTATTCTTTTGAAATTGTTATCTCAATAGTAGATACATTTATTTCTTTTCCAGTGTTACTTTTTAAAATTTCAGTCCCTAAAGCTATATTTTTTATATTAACTGATTTCATAACCCTATTTTTTAATACTTCTTCTACATCAACAGCTTTTACAATAGATTTGCCTCTGGCTTTTAATATGACTTCATTAATATCTGGTTTATCAAATAACGTCATAACTGCAGTAACATAGTTCATAACTCCTTTATCGCCAACGTAAATTGAATTTTCCATATTTCCACCCATATTATTTGTTATTTTTGTTTTAATTATTCCGTAATTCAATATAATTTAATATACTTAATATAATTCATTAATTATATATATTGATTGTAAAATACTATGTTTAAACGTTTTATATATAAGGCACAGTATTGCTTTATCGAACATAAGCAATGAGCTCAAAAAATAACTATTAAATCAATAATGTAATCGAGGGAGTTTAAATTGGAAAAAGGTTATAATTTTAAAGATAAAAAATCAAAATCTGAAGATTTAAACGTCATAATACACTGTGGAAAACAAAATGACGACCAAAAAGTTGAACTTCCCAAACCTGAAGATAGTAAAATTGAAGATAATTTAAATTTAAGATTAACAACTAGGCTAAAAAATAGAATAAAAAATATAAACTTTACAAATGAAAAATTAATAGATTGGCAAATTGTAGATATATTATATAAAAAAGGTATAATTTTAACGGAATTTATTGGAAAAGGTCATAGGGGTATTGTATTTAAAGGATATTGCCAAAATTGTGTTTCAAAAGGCTATGTTGATAAAAATTTTAAATATAGTAATTTTAAGCAATATTTACCAATTGCAATTAAAATATCACGATTAGGTGCTCCTAAAAATACTATATTTCATGAAGGGCACGTATTGAGTATTATTAATAAGCAAGGGATTGGTCCAAAAGTTTATGAGTTTACAAATGATTACATAGTAATGGAATATATTGAAGGAAAAATGATTAAAGATTGCATAAATGAGCTGAATGGTGATAATTTAATATTTATTATCGAAGAAACACTTAAGCAATGTTTAAAATTAGATTTAATGGGCATTGACCATACTGAAATACAAGGCGGTAAACATGTAATCGTTTCTGACGAAATTAAGTTAATTGATTTTGATAAAGCCAAAATACACAATAAGACAATTGCTAAAAATTTTACAACCGCTATGTCCTTATTTTTTGGATACAATCAAATATCTAAAAAAATTTCAAAAGAATTACATCTTTCGGAAGAAGATATCTTAAATTTACAAAAATTGTCTGGAAAATATAAAAAATTATTTAAAGTTTAGAATTTAATCATATATTGCTTCAATAATACATAACATATAATATATGATATTTAGTTCTGTTTTATGGCTATTATTATTTTTATTACTTTAAGTATAATTTAAACAGTTATTTAATTATTAAAAAATGGGAGATACTATGATAAATTTGTTTGAGAAAAAAATTAAGGAACACGAACCTTTGAAGGACGCAGTATTAATTGAAGGTTTGCCCGGAATTGGACACGTTGGTAGAATTGCCGCAGAACACTTAATTGACGAGTTCAACGGAGAAAAGGTAATGGAAATTTACTGTAGTGATTTCCCCCCTCAAGTAAATGTTAAACCGGACGGTTCCGTTGAATTTATGAGTAATGACATCTATTTAATCGAAGAACCTATTCCAATGGTTATAATAGTGGGCAATACTCAATCATTATCGCCTGCGGGTCAATACGAAGTTTCTAAGAGACTCATGGAATTGGGTATTGAATACGGAGCTACCAAAACATATACATTAGGTGGTCTAGGAATTGGTCAAATCCCAACCGAAGATTTAAAAGTTTATGTCGCATCAACTTCTGCAGAGATTGCAGAACAACATAAAGAGTATGGCGTAGAATTTAGGGACGATAATGGTAGTATCTTAGGAGCAGCTGGTTTAATGCTAATGTTTTCTAAATTGAACAACATAGAAGCAACCTGTTTAATGGCTGAGACCATAGGTTATGTCGTAGACCCAAAAGCATCAACTAATGTTTTAAATGTGTTATCTAAAGCCCTTGGTTTTGAAGTAGATTCTAAAAAATTAGAACAAAGAGCTTTAGAAGTTGAAAAATTACTTGAAAAAGTACAACTTACACAAGAAGAGTCAGAATTATCCAACGAAAATGACGATTTAAGTTATTTTGGATAATTTAAGACTTTAAAAAAATATTTTTACTTTTTTATTACTTTTTTATATATTATTACTTATTGAGATACTTATTTTTGAAAATTACATTTAAAAAAGATATTGGAAATTTAAAAATTTAAAAATTTAAAAAAATTATGAGATTTTAGGATTAAGGTGTTAATCTCTGTCTATCTCTAGGGAATAAAACACATTCTCTGATGTTTTCTTCCTGTGCCAAAATCATTGCAAATCTGTCAGCACCTAATCCAAAGCCTGCGTGTGGTGGCATACCATATTCAAATGCTTCTAAGTAAGTTCCAAATCCTTCTGGATTCATACCCATTTTGGTAATGTTTTCCACTAATAAATCGTATTTGTGAACCCTTTGAGCTCCTGAAGTAATTTCTAATTCTTTATGCATTAAATCGAAAGCTTTACAGATTGTATTGTCGTTTTCGTATGGCATTGTATAGAATGGTCTTGTAACGGTTGGCCACTCTGTAATAAAGTATAAGCCACCCATTTCATCACCAACAGCTTTTTCAGCAGCTCTTGATAAATCTTCTCCCCATTCTAATTCGATACCTTTACCATTTGCAATATCTACCGCATCTGAGTACGTTAATTTTGCGAATTTTTTATCTGGAACTTCGAAGTTAATTCCTAGTGTTTCAATTTCGTCAGCTTTATTTTCTGCGATATCTTTGTAACAGTTGTAAACTACTTTTTCAAGTACATCCATTGCATCATATTCGTCTGAGAATGACATTTCCATATCGATAGACACTGCTTCGTTTAAGTGCCTTCTTGTGTTGTGTTCTTCAGCCCTAAAGATTTGAGCGATTTCAAATACTCTATCAAATCCACCTGCCATCATCATCTGTTTGTATAACTGAGGGCTCTGTCCTAAGAAAGCTTCTTTTTCAAAGTATGAAATAGGGAATAATTCTGTTCCACCTTCTGTAGCACTTGCTACAAGTTTAGGGGTATTTACTTCAATAAATCCGGTTTCATCAAATGTTTTTCTTACAGATTTTAACATTTCTGCCCTAATTTTAAATAAAGCTTGTATTTTAGGTCTTCTAATATCTAAAAATCTGTGGTCTAATCTTGTATCGATATCTGCAGGTACTTTCTCAGCAGGGTCTAATGGTAATGGAGCATTTGATTTTGTTAATACTCTTATTTCTATTGGTATAATTTCAAATCCGTTTGGTGCTTTTTCACTTGCTACAACTTTACCTTTAACTGCTACAACGTCTTCTTTTCCCAATTTTTTAGCAATTTCAAAAGTTTCTTCTGAAACTTTCTGTTTAGGTACTACAATTTGTATTGTACCTTCTCTGTCTCTTAATATAACAAAAGCCAATTTTCCTAAAGCTCTAATTGAGTGTACCCAGCCCATTAATGTAACTTCTTGCTCGTTCATTTCGGCAACAACTTCTTTAGAGTAGTGGGTTCTCCTCCAATCTTGAATTGAATACATATTTTCACCATATTGATAATTACCGATTATTTTCGTAATTATTCGTTTTGTTAGTTCCATAAATTATATTATTGAAAATTATAAAATAATGGTTTTAGAATTATGTAGTATGTAGTATATTATTATTTAAATAATTTGCCAACCACCTATGATATGATATTAAATTTATATAATTGTAACGCAATATATGTAACAATAAATAACTAAATTTAATTACATATCGAAGATGTTATATATAATAATGATAAATAGTTAATTTAGTGCTAAAAAAGCTTAAAATTTAGAAACTTAAAAACTTAAAATACTAATAGGGGTTACCATGTACATTAATATTTTTGTAACGCTAATGTCACTATGTATGTTAATGAATTTTTCAGGATGGGATACGGCATGGGATGGCGGTTTAAATGATATATTTGAGGATATTCCTACAAATACGACTATTGAACGTAACATAGTCGATACGGCGTACTCCAATTATTTAATAACAATGGATAATTACTTTAATCTAAATATTTATCCAAATGTGAACGAAGATAAGCTAAGTAATTTTTTTAACCAACCAAAGGACGAACATGGCCGGGGTAGTAGAGTTAGGAGAATTTTTAGACTCGAGGACAAATAATTAATTAAAATATTTTTAATCTATTTTTACTATTTTTAATTAACATTTAAAAAAATAATTTAAAAAAATATTATTATATTTTTATGCAATTAATATTATAATTATTACAAGTATCATGGCTATTAGAATTATTATTTTACTCTATCTTAATATTATGAGCGCAATTTTCAGCTTTTGCCCTAGTTTCATCCGTATTATTGCCTGTAACTAATGCCACACCCATTCTTCTACCTATTTTAGCAAGTGGTTTTCCAAATAATCGTATTTTACAAGCTGGGTCTTCAAGTGCTTTTTCAACACCTAGATATGAAGGGGCATATTTTTTAACTTCTGATTTTATTACGTGACTTGCACCTTCTTTTAAAAGTTCAATATGCACGGGTAATCCTAATATCGAGCGAACATGAATTTCGAATTCACTCATATTTTGAGTAACCATCGTAACCATGCCTGTATCATGGGGTCTTGGTGAAACTTCACTAAATATGACTTTATCGCCTTTTATGAACATTTCTACGCCAAAAATACCATAACCTCCTAATTCATCAGTTATTTTTTTAGCCATAGCTTCAGCGTCTTTTTTAGCTTTTTCTGACATTGCGTGAGGTTGCCAGCTTTCGTGGTAATCTCCATCAATTTGAATATGACCTATAGGTTCGCAGAATTTTGTTCCAAAAGCAGTTCGAGCCGTTAAAAGTGTTATTTCATAATCAAATTTGACGAATTCTTCAACGATTACTTTACTCCCCAATCCCCTTGCTGATTCATGAGCAATTTTCCAGGCTTTTTCAATGTCTTCTTCTGATTTTATTGTAGATTGTCCTTTACCTGAAGATGACATGATTGGTTTTACAACACAGGGAATTCCTATCTTTGCAACTGCTTCGTTCAATTCTTCGAAACTTTCTGCAAATTCATATTTTGCAGTTTTTAATCCTAGACCTTCAGAAGCAAGTCTTCTTATTCCTTCCCTATCCATGGTTAATTTAGTAGCTTTTGCAGTCGGTACAACGTTAAAACCCCTGCTTTCCATTTCGACAAGTGCATCTGTATTAATTGCTTCTATTTCAGGTACTATATAGTCAGGCTTTTCTCGTTCTATGAGTTCCACTAAGCTATCGAAGTCTTTCATATCAATTACGTAATTTTTATGTGCAACTTGCATTGCAGGAGCATTTTGATAACTATCAACCGCTATACATTCAATACCAAACCTTTGAGCTTCAATAATAACTTCCTTGCCTAATTCTCCACTTCCTAAAAGTAGTAATTTTTTAGAGTTGGATGACAATGGGCTACCTATCATAATTTCACCACGCGCACACTTTACCAAAACATTTTTGGACTTTTTATAAATGAATTATTCAAATACATATTTCACTATATCTTATATCTATATAATATTGCATGTAAATATTTATGTTTTTATGTTTTACAATTGCCTATTTTTATAATGATATATGCTAATATATGCTAATATATAAATAATATATAAAATAAATAAATGTATAAAATCTATTTAATAATAAAATATTCGTAAAAAATAACTTAATTTTTATATATTGTTAATATTTTATGTAAAATTAAATAAAAATACATAAAAATGATTAAAATCACAATATATCATAGATAAGATAATAATTAAGCTTAAATATATTTGAAAACTAATTTTATGAAATAATCGATATTTGTAATTAAAATATCCCCTGGTGAATAAGATGTCAAGCGGTATTGGCAAAAATTTAGATGAAATTTTAAAGTCGGAAAAAATTGAGCAAACTCAAAGTACTCAAAATAGGCAAGATGCGCAAAAACTACAAAGTACGCAAGATAACATAACTCAATCATCTAATGCCACAAATAATGAAGAAGAGCAGGATATGATAAAAAGTAATGGTATTGATAAAAATAATATGGACAAAGATGAGGATAATACCAATAATTTAACTTTCAATACTAATTTGGATGTTTCAGAATGCGATACTATAAAACTTGGCGATATTTTAGAAAAGATGATAGAAATAAATACTATTGTTCGAGTGGAACGAATATTTGATGAATCAGAAGTTCGAGGAACAAAGGTAATAAACGTCGTGGTAAATGACGGCACTCGAAAAGGATTATTATCACTTTGGGGTAACCAACGTTCTTTATTAAAAGACGTGGTTGTGGGCGATTCTATATTAATAAAAGATGCAGAGGCCCCTAAATTATACAATAATAGGATACACTTAAAAATAACCAATTCTGGAAATTTAATTAAGGTAAAAAGTAATTTACCAAGTTTAAATGAACTTTTAGCCAATGGAGGTTCGTCATCTTCGTCATCTAGGAAATCTATAGCTGACTTACAGGAGGGGGATAATACTGAACTAAGGGGTTTAATTGTAGCTCTACACACAAAAGAACCCTATTTCCCACTTTGCGATGATTGTAAAAAGAAAATGGTGTTAAAAAAGGGTTATGCCGTTTGTAAATGTGGTAAAAAGATAGATGAAGAAGCTGAAGATTTAAAATGGGTATTTTTAGTAAATGTTACTTTAGATGATGGTACAGGAACTATAAGGCTAACTTTAAACGATGAAAATGACTTTTTAGACTTCAAAAACCTTAAAAAAATGGTAATCGATGATGAAAATATTATGGAATTGCTAAATAAAAAATTAATGGGTTTGGATATTGTAGTTTCGGGATATGCTAAGCATAATGATTATTTCGACGAAACGATATTTCAATCTAAATTCTGGCACCCTTCAAATCCCGTAGAGGAAATAAAAAGATATTTAACTATGGAAAAGTGAGAAGATGTATAAATTACAAAAAATAGATGAGTTAAAAGATATCGATAGTTCTGTTGCACTTTTAGGTACCGTAAAGCTTGTAGACTATAAAGGAAAAAAATTGAAAGTATATGATGAAACTGGTGAAATAATAGTTTCTAAGGTCGAAGGTCATCACGAAAAAGAAGACGTTCTAATGATTTTTGGAGTGCTCAAATTAACTCCTCGAGGATATGTAATTTACTCCAATAATACTTCAAAAATAAGCAACGAAATTGGAAAAAATAGTCAAATAATTGAAGAATATATATCTAAAATAAAAAACTGTTAAAAACTGTTAAAAACTGTTAATGAGTATAAATACACATACTGGTGATGTAATGGCACTAACAAGGTCGGTAGGCATAAGATTGCCTATTTCCGAAATCAGGAACGGTACTTATATCGAAACTTCGGGACAATGGGAATCTAATTATATAGAAAGTGAGAAATATGGTAAAATAACCAGAGTAGTCCTTTACGGAATTATTTCGTCTAAATATACAAATTTAGTTAAAGAATTTTCCGCTTACACAATTGACGATTTGACTGAAGAAGTTAGAGTCGTAGGTTTTAAAGGAATGTCTAAAATAATGAACGAATTTGAAAAAGACGATATTGTTTTAATTATCGGCAAAGTTAAAAAGGATAAGGAAAACGAAATCTATATTTCCCCCGAAATTATCAAAAATGTAAGTATCGACAATATGATACTAAATACAATTGAAAATTTCTAATTAATAATTTTTAATGTATTATACAGTATATTATATTATAATATATTATATTCATTATATTACATTAACATATTATGATATAATGAATATAAAGTATATCCAGATTATAGCATATATAAAGAATATTAAGGGATATTTTTGAAATTTAAAGTTTTTAAATACGATAAGGTAAATTCTACAAATATTGTAAGTCATAATTTAGCAAAAAATGGTCAAAACAATTTTATAGTTATGGCAAACACCCAAACAGATGGTAAAGGTAGGTTAAATAGAAGTTGGGCGTCTGAGGAAGGTGGACTTTATTTATCTATTGTATTGGATATATCAAAATTTGAGGAAATTGCACATTCTAATTTTATAGCTTCTTTAAGTGTTTTAACTACTTTAAAAGAATTTTCAAGTTCTTTTAATACTTCTGATGACATAAATTATTCTATAAAATGGCCAAATGATATATTGCTTAATAATTGCAAAATCTGCGGTATATTGTCTGAATTAAATATCAAGGAAAATTATATTGTAATCGGAATAGGTGTAAATTTAAACAATTCTTTGGGTAATATTGACAATGATTGTAGTTATAAAGCGATATCTTTAAACCAAATGTTTGAAAATACGGAAAAGGAGCAAATAGATAAAAATCTATTCCTTACGAGGTTATTATCAAATTTTACAAATTATTTAACTATGAATTCAGATGATTTAATTAATAACTATAAATTAAATTCGGAAACACTAAATAAAAATGTGAAAATAATATTAAAAGATAGTGAATTAACTGGGAAAGTCGTAAATATTGATTTTAATGGTTTATATTTAGATACAAATTCTGATTTAGGTATAAAATTGATTGAAGTTGGCGATTGTATTCATTTAAGGTGATTTAATGATTGTAAGGTTAAATGGTATTGGATACGATAGTAATAGTTATTTGATAATTGATAAGCTATCTATTTTGGTAGACCCTGGTACCTCAAGTAATTTTGAAAATTTAAGGCAGGAAATATCAAAATATACTAGTAAAATAGATTATATTATAAATACACATTGTCATTACGATCATACGGGTAGTGATTACTTATTTGAAGAGGCATATAACGCTCCTGTAATAATAGGTTCGAAAGATTTGCCCCATTTGAAGAATGCGGATAATGTAACAGTTAGTAGGTTATTTGGGGTTGATATGATACCTCCAAAAAATATACTGGTTATAAATGAAGTAGAAGAGCAGTTAAAAGAAGCAAACATTGAATATATTGAAACGCCGGGACATACAGAGGGTGGTTTAAGTTTAGTATATAAGGATAATTTAATAACTGGCGATACATTATTTGCTTACGGCGTCGGTAGGCATGATTTACCAACTGGAAACATTGCTGAACTAAGAGATTCAATAAATAGTCTTGAAAGAGTTGCTTATTCTAAAAAAATAGTAAATATATTACCAGGACATGGAGAAACCGGCGATATGAGTGCTTTTGCTAACGCAACAATGTTTATTTAATAATTTTTAATTCTTAATCTTAATCTTAATCTTAATCTTTTATTTTTTACAAAATCTATTATTTTAAAATATGTTTATTTTATTACAATTCTTAATTATTTTGGTTATTTTGCTTTTTTAATTTTTAATGCAATTATTTGAATAGATATTTATAGTTTAAAAATAATATTTATGTAATTACCATAATTCTAATCAATATATAATTTAGTTAATATATAATTTAATTACGATAAAAATAATAATAAAAATGCGGTATATCAAATACTTATTTGTGATATTATGATTGCAGCAATAATACCTGTATCCCCACTTTCAAGCGTTAAAACAAGATTAAAAGAGTTTCTAACGCCAAAAGAGCGAATAGAACTTATAAAAACTATGATTATGGATACTTATGAAAAAGTAAGCCCCATATGTGATACTTGTTATATAATAAGTAAAGACAATGAATTATTAAATGAATTTTCTGAATATGGGATAGTTCCAATAAAAGAGCCTCATGAAATAAATAACTTAAATGATGCCATCGATTATGCAATAAATTACGTAAAAGAAGATTCTGTATTGATAGCCCCTGCAGACATTCCTTTGATAAAAAATGAGGATTTAAAAAGTATATTATATAATTTTACAAATAATGCGAATAATAATTCTAATAATACTAATGATAGGAATACTACCTATAATGTTAATAGTATTACTAATATCAATAATTCAAATAACGCTAATAATAATTCTAAGGCTAATAATGGCTCTATATTGCTATGCCCTTCTAGAGGTGGTGGCACTAATTTATTATTAATGAGCCCCAAAACTTGTATTTCTCCAAAATTTGAAGGTTTTAGTTACGTAAAGCATTTGGAAGAAGCTATTTCTAGAGACGTAGATATTTCGATAGTACCTTCTTTCTATATGTCAATAGATGTAAATACTGTAGAGGACCTTGGAGAAATATTTATACATGGTAAAAATACACTTACTTACAATTATCTAAAGAAAATAGGAATAATTGTTGATTCGAAGCATTCTTCAGCAGGTAGGTTTGATGTTAAAAGATTAACTCATTCATTATCCGAAAATACGGAAATAATAACATTGGATTCAAAAGTGAGAAAAACTGCTAAGAATTAAAATTAAAATAAATTAAAATAAATTAAATAATATTTAGATAATAAATTATATTATCATTATTTTATATCTTATATCTGATTTATACTAAATAATAGCATATATCTTCTATTTTTTAATTTTAACTACTTTAAGGTTTTAAACCGCAATAGTTTATACCTTCTTTTTCATCAAAACCCAATATTATGTTCATATTTTGGATGGCTTGACCACTAGCACCTTTTACTAGGTTATCTATGGCTGATACCATTACTAATCTCCCATTTCTATCGATTTCAAAGCCTGCAATATCGCAGAAATTACTTCCTCTAACGCCGGTTAAGGAAACCATTTCTTCATCATAAACTCTAACAAAATGTTCTTTTTTGTAGAATTTTGTATATATTTCTACAATTTCCGCCTGGGTAATGTCTAAACTATTTTCTTTTAAGTAAGTGTGTGCAGTTGTTAGTATGCCTCGTGTAAATGGGGCTAAATGCGGGGTAAATGATACTTTAACGGGTTTATTGGAAACTTCTACTAATTTGTTTAGTTCTTTTTCTATTTCTGGTGTGTGCCTATGATTTGTTATCTTATATGGCTTTATATTTTCATTTACGTTAGGATAATGTGTAGTTTGACTTGGTTCTACCCCTGCACCACTAACGCCTGTTTTAGAGTCAAAAATAACTCTTTCTTCAATAATTCCTTTTTCTACAAGGGGTGCAATTGATAATATAGCCCCAGTTGGGAAACAGCCAGGATTTGCTATTAAATCCGCTTTTTTTATTAATTCCCTATGTAATTCTGGTAAACCATATACTGCATTTAATTTTCCAGTATGTTTTAAGTTATACCATTCTTCATACATGGAGATGTCTTCAAATCTATAATCTCCACTTAAATCAATTACTTTAATTCCTTTTTCATGTAATTTAGGAACTATATTCATAGAGGCACCGTGAGGGGTTGCGCAAAATACAACATCACTATCGATTTTATCAAGGTCAATATCCTCAAAACATAGGTTATCATAGCCCATAGACTTTAAATGTGGATGTATTTTTAAAATACTATTCCCGGATTCTTTTCGTGATGTAATATGCTCTATTGCTTCAATTTTTGAATGATTTGCAAGTAATCGAAGTAATTCTGAACCAGTATATCCTGTACCACCAATTATGGATACGGAAACCATAATATCACCTTCATTTTAACAACTATCTTATAAATTTTTACAATTTTAAATTAATATGCTATAATTATAAGTTTTTATTTTTATTTTAATATTTGCGTTATTAATATATTACATTATTGATGTATTATTCCTGATTTGATTAGATTATTATTTTTACAAAATTAAGAAATTAAGAAATTAAAAAAAACGATATATGAATTGTAAAGAATTTTTTGATAATTATAAAATTAATCTAAAATAAAAAGAAATAAAAAAGACAATAATTAAGGATTTAATATCTTTAATTAATTCAATTGTTTTATTTCAATGCTAAATAAGTAATTTGTTGTAATTTTATATATTAATTAGTTTCTAAACTATTAAACCAGAAAAACTTATATATTATAATTTAGTATCCGAAAAAATTAAAATTATACATTAAAATAAACCAATATTATAAACAATACTAAAAAAGCAAACTATCCAGTACCTACTCAATTTTTTTGAGAATATTATCTAAATGAGTATTCATTTACAACAAAGTCTCAATTTTATTCAACTGAATTTGTACCTATTTACTTACTGGATTAAATCCAGTCCCATAGGTATGGTACAATACCTAAAAAATTACTCCATATATAGAAAAAGGAGCTTGATAACTTAATATCAAACTCCTAAATCAGTTAGTGCAGGGAAAGGGATTTGAACCCTCGAACTCCTACGAGACTGGATCTTAAGTGCACCGGAGTTCAACATTTTATATAAATCTATAAAATAAACGTTATATTATTTACTAAGCTTTTTCAATTTAGCGATAGTTCAAGCCGTTATTTATTATTAGTTTTTAAGTTGTTTACGTAATTATTTTTATTTGTTAATATCCTTAATAAGTCGATTGTACTATATACGACCGATTTATTCTTTAATATGGTTAAGCTACCTTAGTATTTAGGGTTATATCGGTATATGTAGATATATTTATATATTACTTTAAACACATATTAAACTGTAATATCCGTTTTGCCTTTTCTCCTCTGAGATTTTTCGATGATGAGGATGCTCATTTCCTAATATCTATCTCTATTTTTGTTATATCGAAATTTATGAATATATTTATTTTTGAGGTGTTATTTTTGATACATATTTGTCCTTATTGTATGAACCCTGTTGAGTTTTACAATAATGATTACATTGGGGAACTTCAACCAGTAAACGTTGATAATGAAAATTTTAACTGTGGAGCTTTGCAATCAAAAGTTATTTTAAAAAATGCAAAATGCTCAAACATTCAAAATCTTAAAATGAACGGCGGTAAAATAGCTAAGAAGCTAAATTTAACCAAAGAACAAAAAGAATTATTTTTTAGAAAAATAATTGAAATTAAAAGAAAAAAGAACCGAAAACCTGATTACATTATTTTAGAAATCGCAATTAATTCGGTGATATAATGAAAAGAATTTTTTTATTTTTATTAATATTATTAAGTGTAGCATCAGTTAGTGCAACAACTGATTATTATGCTATTTTTCCAGATTCTTATACTACTTATACAATTTCCCAATATTTTAATACGACATGGCAAGGATACACGCCACAAGTGGAAAGTATAGATGGTAATAAAGCATATTTTCAGTCTGAAAAAGATTTAGTACGTGCAATATTGCCCATTTCATACTCTAGTAATACATTAGCTATGGAACTAACTTGCTATTCTGAAGGAGTTTTATTTAATCCTTCTATTTATAAATTATATTCTCAACCTACTAAATATTACAATTTTACTTGCAGTTCTCCATCTACAACTTATCTTTTTGGAAGTTCGTACGGTAAATATCTCTATTCGGGTTCTAATGTATATCTGAATGGAATAAAATGTTGGGGTAGAAATAAAGAACCTGGGGGTACGGCATATGGATATTATACTGGTATGGTACCCCTAGCGGGAATGGTAGCTATAATTGCTGATTATAGTGCTGTATGCCCTCCATCATCTACAGTTTTTGTAGTTTCTAAATCAGATATGTATATTCATGATGCAAATTATAAACTTCGTGAACCTGCACCAATTCAAACGATTCAGATATATACGGAACCTGGTGCAAGAGTTTGGGTAGAATCTTTTGATAAAGGACTTGTAGATAACTCGGGTTATTTAACAACCGATACACATGAAGGAGAAATACCTATTAAACTTGAAAAAGAAGGATTTTGGACGTATGAAGATACAATCACTGTTTCAAATACGTCAAAAGAATTTCATATAAATTTAAATGCTAAAAATGGTATTTTTAAGGTTTCAAAACAATTCCAAGAAAATATATATCCTAACTCTATTTCAAGAGTTCAATTAAATTTGGAGCCAGTTCTTTCGGCGTATTCTACAAGATTGAGAATTTCAGGGGCTGAAGTAACTAAAGTTACTTATAAAAACCAAATATTGCCAAAAACTACAGATGGTTCTTATATTTTAGGGGATATCAGTGATTTACAGTCATTATCTATTGAATATAAAACTCCATCATCTTGGGGTCAAAGAACTTTTACCGCTCAAATCACAGCACTGGATTTGGAAGGTACTCCTTATACTAATTTAGAAACTATTAATTATGAAGTTTTAGAATTACCTTTTTTACTTGAAATACCTGATTGGAAACTTGGAACTAATACTTTAACGGTTACGGAGCAAAAAGGGGAATCATATTCAATTCTTGTAGCATTATATACTAATAATACAGAGGTTTGGAGTTCGTCTGAAGCATTACAAGAATATTGTGAAAAATCTTTTGAAGTTCCAATAACCGAACCAGGTAATTATGTACTTGAATTAACTGCAAAAGCAGGAACTGTAAAATCTTATTATTCGATTGAAATAATTGACCCGGTAATATTAAAAACTAAAAATATTACTGCTGCTAAAAATACAGTTGCAAATGTACAATTTACTATTTCAAATCCTTCAAACACTGTAAAGAATTATAAGGCTATTTTATCATCTAACATCCTAAATGGAACGGTTAATAAGACTTTTTCAATAGCTCCATTTTCAAAAGATAAAGCTGTTTCAGTCCCTTTTACAGTTCCTGAACCTACTGAAGGTATTGATAATTACAACATGTTATTAACTGTTTATGACCAAAATAATAATGCTATATTCTCTGATAACGTTGTATTAACTATTAAAAACTCATTTTTACCAATTGGGGGTTTGACTTCCAATAATACTTATTTGTTAATTATTGCAATAATAATTATAATTGTTGCAGCAGTTACAATATATTTAAAGTGGGGTAAAAAATGATAAATCATCATTATAAATTGATTAGTATTCTCCTATCTCTTTTACTTATACAACCAGCATGTGCTATTGACATTTTCGGTCATGATGTAGGGGTAGATGATGGTCTTGCTGGTGTTGTAGGGGGTGCGGGAGGATTTTGGTTTGGAACTG
The DNA here is from genome assembly GCF_024807035.1 of Methanococcus voltae PS. Classification (NCBI taxonomy): domain Archaea; kingdom Methanobacteriati; phylum Methanobacteriota; class Methanococci; order Methanococcales; family Methanococcaceae; genus Methanococcus; species Methanococcus voltae. The sequence continues at coordinate 157,081 of NZ_JANUCQ010000003.1, read as the reverse complement.
CAGTAGTATTACCTGTAGCTGCAGGACTGGTTGCAGCGGGTACTGCACCCGTCTGGCTACCTGCTGTAGCCGTAATTGGATGTGTGGCAGTTGGTGCAGTAGTTGCTGACGCAGGTTGGAGATACTTGTCAGGAAAAGATAACACTGATGCTGCAGTTGTAACAGGTGAGAAAAACGTAAGCAATACTAATTATATTAACAATACTGAAGCTTACCAAAAAATTGCAGGATTTAAACAATATTCAGAAGAATCAGCTGCAAGAGATATTTTAGAATTAAGAAATACTTTAGATAGTTCAATCTGTAATTATAATTATAAAACTGAAGGCACTTTATCAGATGTTATTATTAATCTTGAAGGTCCTGAAAGGATTTATGGATTTTCAGCTTTCCCAATTTCTGTTGAATTAACTGAAGCTATAACGGGTTCAGAAAATAAATCATACGTTAATATTGATTATATTTCCATATACTTGGTGGATTCATCAGGTAGAAAATGGAATGAAAAAAGGATAAATGATATTCCTACATTATGGAAAGATTGTGAAGAACATGAAGGAGATATTCACAAAGTATCTTATAACGTTACAATGAAAGCACCTGACCCATATATTGGTAAGGCTAATTCTATGATATCAAATATACCTAATCGTGATACATTAAAAGAATTAATGGACGCAGAGGTTAAAAAATTTGAAATAATTGTTGAAGTACACGGTAATGCCCAATTGTACAAGATTGAAAGAACATCCCATACTTCAGAGGATGGACATACATACACTCGTGAAAGTGAAGAATTTGATAAAACCATTAATATAAATACTAAATTAAAATCTTTAGATGCTTGGAATAATGAAAAGAATGGTAAATATTATACTAATGGTGCATCTGCATCGCTTCCAGTAGATTATATTAATAATTTGGAGTTAATTGCTTATGCTGGTTATTCTAACGGTGCAACATCTAATATTATTTCAAGAACCTGGGCAAGTTGTACCCACGTCTATAATTCAAGTTCAAAATACAGATTTGTAGCAATTGGGCAACCTAAAAACTTAGAACCAGTACCAGTTACCATAACTGATGATTATAGGGCAGTAGTTTTAAGATTAAATTCTAATTCTTCAAATTTAGTAAGTCAAACACCTGGAAACTTCCACGATATGGGCGTACACTCCGAGGTACAAACTGCATTAAATTATCTTTATAATAAAAATACTGAAACCTATGAAACCTATTTTTTAGTCGTCGCTGATGTAGACGATGGATATTCTAAAGTTCCTATATGGTATATCACTCGTCCGTTGGTATCTGTAATTAATAACTTAAAATATTCTATATCTGATGAAGATAGGAAAGAAATTGCAGATTTAACAGCTGATGGGTCAATATCCGAATCCGATAGAAAAAGGATTAATGAAATCATTGATTTAGCTGAAAAGTCTACAAAGCAAAAAAGGGACGTTGTAGAATCTAAATCCAATTCGGGATATTATACAAATGAAAATGCAAAAGTTGCATCTAAAAACGCAATAAATGATTATTCTAAAGCTTTAGAATATTTGCAAAAGTCAAAAACGACTGATAATCCTGAAGATGTAAAAAGATATACTTATTTGTCGGCATCTTGTTATGAACCCGCTGGTGATTACTGGTCTCAAGCTGCTGAAAAGTATGAACAAGGATATACTGAAGAAGCTGAAGCACTTGCTAATAACGCTAAAAAGTTGGAAGAATTAGCTAAAGAATATGAACCATCGGTATTATTCGCTGGTGGTCAGGCATTACTTGAAAAATTCCACGAAATAAAATCGGGTCTTGGTATTGCACATGTACCCGATGAGACATTTATAATTGTAGCTATTATTTTGATAATTGGTACAATATACGTACTTAAAAGATAAAAAAAGAGGGATATTATGGCAGTAAAGAATATTACCACCAATATCCCAAAGAGTAACTCTTTTAATAGGATTTTAAAGATTATATTTTGCTCTTTGGGTTTTGCAGGTCTGTTCTGGTATATTATGCAGAATAGTGTTTCGGGAAATGAAATCATCACTGGATTTGCAGCAGTTCCTCTGTTATTCTATATTTTAGCAGAGATTATTGACCATTTTATTGATATGAATACTATTTATGGGAAAGCATTCAAAGGAAATAGTTCAGGAGTTTTAGTAACGGTATTGATAGCGGGCGTTATTTTCCTTTCGTTAACTTATTTACTTACTGGTTCGATGACTCTCGCGGTAGGTTCCTCAACTCCCGCAATTATCGTTGCAGCAATATTTGCCCTGTATATTTTAGCACCAAGTACGGGTTCTGAAACGTATATGCTTTATATATACTTTGGAGCTACCATTGCAACGATGGCTAAATACATTGATATAATTCCTTCAATCCCTGGATTAAGTACATAATTCGGTGGTTTAAATGATTCAGCAAATAATCGCAATAATACTCGCATTACTCGTAACTCTGGCATATAATGAACCAATTTCTACTATTGGCAATATTTTGGGATTTTCTGAATTATTGGCTTGGGCAACCCCAACAGTGTTGATTTTATTATGTGTTTGGAAATTAGCTTCCTCAGATTGGGGACTTGGTGATGCAATATCATTAATTGTTTTAGCAACTCTTTCAATGTTGTACATCACTCAAAATATCGATAGTATACTTTTAGAAGTGTCAAAACTAATGTTAGGCGTTGGCACTGGTGTCGTTATTGGTTATCTTGCAAAAGGTGGTAAGTAATGGCGATAGATACATCAACAATTTTAGTATTTTTTCAATCTCATATTTTAGAAATCATACTAATTGTAGCATTAATATTTGTTTTAAAAAATTGGAAGTTGATTCTAATTTCTATTTTAATAATTGGTTTATTGAGTTATTTTGGAGTTTTTAGCGATATATTAAATACTATATTCCCAAGTACTGGGGCTATACCATTAAATCTTTTAAATAATTCATTATTGAATAATTCGATAAATCAAACATTAAATCAATCAATAATTAATTTTAGTTAATTGGTGATACAATGGTAAGAAACGTAGGTAAAATTAATAAAAAGAAAGGGGCGTTCTATTACGTTGATAAAGAGGGTAACGTAGTTGAAAAGTCACGTTCTGAAATGACTAAAAAGAAGAGTAAAAAGAAATAGGTGATATATTGGATTTAAAAGCTGAAGAAAAAACCTGTAAAAATGTTTATTCTATATTAAAAAAAGCTATCAATGATATAGAAGAGTGTGATATTAAAGTTTTAGGTTATGCAATAGCTTGGGACAACGGTAAAACAGATATTACAATTCATGAAGGGGTTTATGAAGGTGTACAACTTACTGATGACCCTGAAGAATTGAATATTAATTATTCAGAGGTGGAAAATGAAGCTCGATAAAAATATTACAATTGGATTAGTTATTGCATTAGTCCTAACTTGTGTAGGAGTATATTGCATAAATGGAAATGGTGGCGATGGTGGCGGATTTTTATTCGATTTTTTAAAAAATAAAAATACAACAAATAATTCAACAAATAATGACACTAATAATAATAATACATTAATAAATGATACTTTAATTAATTCAACAATTAATCAAACTACAAATAATACAATCAATTTTATTACATCTGCAGTATTTGATAATTCAACTAATAATTCAGTAATATCAATTGAAGCATCTTCTGAAAATATAATTGCATCACAATTAACAATATTTACAAGTTATACAAATGATTCATTTATTGAAGCTTACAGTTCTTCAGATGTATCATTGCCAAAAGTTGTAACATTGGCTGTAAATGCAAATAATTCAAATTTATATTATTATATAAATGTTGAATACAACAATAATACTTACAGAATTCCAAACGGGACTGAAGTTCTCGAATTAGTATAGGGTGATAAATGTGTCATCTACGGAATATATCACCAGTACGTGGATACCTAAGGCGGCAGCTGCTGCTTTAGGTGTTGGTGCTTTATTATACTGGTTAAATACGCAATCTGTAAATATAAATGAAGTAACAACTGCATTTGCATCATTACCATTTGCAGTAATAGTTTTCATAGAGCTCTTGGATAAATATGCAGACGTGTCAAAAATGTATTCTAAGATAATTCCTGCAGGTACTACAAATTATCTTATAAAAACAGTAATTACTGCAATAATAGCATTTATAGCAGTGCTTTATGCGACGATGGGGACTATTACTTTATCATCAGGTTCTATAACAGTTCCTGCAGTTATTTCAGCGGCAGTATGTTCATTGTATATCCTTGCTCCTGAAACAGGTGATGATGAGCTTTTACTTTATTTATGGCTTGGTGCAACAGTGGCTACGTTTGGAGCCAATATAACTTTATTGCCACCAATTCCAGGAATCCCTGGGTTGGGATAATATGAAAATATTAAAAACTCTTTTTTTTATTTTTTTAATTATTTTTATTAGTACATTTACTATTTTGAACATTCAGCAGTCTGAAGAAGATATTATAAATGAAAGAATGGAAGAATATGGCTATCCTTCATCAGGGTACATTATTACAAATAAAACCGTTCGTTATAGTGACGCTTCTTTTGTAATATTATCTAACTCACCTAAAAAGTATTCAATCGGTGGGGTTCAAGCATTAAATAAAGCACGGGCTTATTTAAATTCAGAATATAATCAAGAATTAGCAGAACATAACTATATGATTGATGTAGAACCCGAGTCAATTGAAGAATATCGAGAGAATGATAATTATTATTGGATGTTTAAAATGAGATTTGGAAAGGTAGGAACCGAGGGCGATTTTATGGGTTATGTAATGGTTGATAGAAGAACGGGTCATTGTAAAATGGAAGGCTTATTCGGTTAATGGTGGGCGTGAGCTTATGAATAAAAATATAATAATATTATTAATATCGATTATATTAATTCAAATAATTCCAATTAATGCACAAACAACTAATACTAATCAAACTATGACTTTAAACGCATACGGTGCATTAGTGGAGCAACAGCAGGATAATATAACAAGTTTAGAAGAAGAATTAACTAAAAAAGATAAATTACTCGCTGAATATATATCCTATAAAAAGAAAAATATTGAATTAAATAAAAATATAACAGAATTAAATAAGAAAATAATACACATAAAGACTGAAAAAGAATTCGTTGAATCTAAAAATAAAGATTATAAAGATATAATAACTGATTTAATTAACAAACAATCAAATGAAACAGCTAATAACTATGTAAATTCATACAACGATATGAAGAAAGATTTATTTAATTTTAAAATAGCTGGAATTTTTGGGGTAATAGTATGTTTAGTAATAGGTTTAATGATGATGAGAGCAAAGAAGAAGTACGAAATTCCATTGTAATTAATTTACAAGTACTAACTAAAATTTAGTTTTTTATACTGTAACTACTACCACTACTACCACTACTAACGACCTATATACCCTTCTTTTATTATGTTACTACTACCCAAACCCGGTGATTTGAGGGTATGGCTAAAAATATCTACCCTTTATAATTATTAATTTGAATATAGTGATATTATGGATATAAACATGTTTATGGGATTAGGAAGAGCCGACACATCAAAGAAAAGAGACAAGACAAAAAGACATGTGAAGATGAGTGTAGGCGAAGCAAACCATATGATATTCTTAGGAAAATCAGGATATGGGAAAACTACACTAATGAGGGGCTTAGTTGAAGAAATAAATATCGCTCACAATATGGCAAAGATTCCTGCAATGATTATTGTATTGGAAAAGAAAACAGACCATACTAAAGCAGAAAAGATACATGAAATATATAATACGGAGACTGAAAAATCTTCAGACAATAAGATATATAAAAAATATGGGGAATGGGTTTGGAATTATATTGAAAATTATATTCAAATGCAAAATCAATATAAGGAACATTTGGGGATGATGGGAGATTTTGCTTTTGGTGTACCTAATATAATTGGAAAATTCTATAAATATGATGATAAAAATACATTTTTAGGACGTCAAGGCTTGCAACCTTATGTATTTCCAACAAGACGTTTTGTATTCAGACCAAGACGAAGGAAAGAATATATTTCAATGGATAATGGTTGGCATATGTGTAAGGTCTTTGATGGAAAAATACCCTATGATAAAATTCCATTCTCATTATTATCTGCATTAAGTAATTTGGGAGACCAGGCAATTTATGCTCAAAGATTAAAAAATATTTGGGAAGTTCAAGGAATAAAAGACCCTAGTATAGTTAAAGGAATTGCATTGGAGTATGAAAATAATAAGTCTAATCCTTCAGCAACTTATTTAAGAATTGCAGAAACAATGTATCAAATAAAAAATGATAAATTATTTTCTAAAAAAGATACTTTATTTACTAACCTATCAACCGATGCAATAAACGTTATTGATTTTTCAAGTAATTCTGATTTAACCCATGAAGAAGAGTGTCTTATTTTTAAGTTTTTAGTAATGTATGCTATTAATCACGCATCACAGACACGAACACCTATATATTTTGTAGTTGACGAAGTTCAGAATATGTTAACCGATAAAAATGGACAATGGGCGGTTGATAAAATTTTAAGAGAAGGGCGTTCTATGGGTATCAATTTAATTACTGCAACTCAATATATGTATGGCTTGCCTCAATCACTATTGATGGGAGCTTCACACGTTGGAATTATAGGACGATTAGCATCACATACAGACTGGAAAGTTTTAAATAAATTGATTGATGATTTTGAGGATTCGGTAGAACCACCAGACCCAGTTTCTACATATACTCAATATGAAGATTTTAAAAAGAAAATGAAATTTAAAGGGTGGTTTTCTTGGGATAAATCATATACTGATAGGATAGAATTCCGACAACCTCAATCTTTATAGGGTGATACTTTGGGGTTATTTAGTAAGTTTAAAAATAATGATTCGAAAAAAGAACAAGAATCTAATCAACAATCTAATAATAATTATAATAATAACAATAATAACAATAATAACAATAATAATCAATACCTAAAGAACCAAGAGTCTGAAGAAGAAACTTTGTCCAATCCACTAGATAAATATCGAAGAAATAAAGAACAGAAAAATAAAGAGAATTTAATTATTAACTCTTTAAAACCATATTCTTGTACTCAAAAACTTATTTTATGGAACGATGGGGAAAAAGAAACTATTTATGGATATCCTGAAGCTTTAATTCCTTCTGAAACTGGTTATATAATACTATATCGTAAACGAGCGATTGACTTTTTTGAAGAATTAATTATTAAATTAAGAAATATATTTTTAGGTTCCAAGGAACAATATAGAATTTTAAAAGTCCCTGAATACTGTATTCAAAAAGGAAATGAAGTATTAACAGTATATGCACATATTTTTAGAGTTATTAATCCATTAACTGAAGAAGTTATTCCGATAGAATGTAATGACCCACGACAACGAATATTTTGGGATATTGAAAGACAAAAAGCTGAAGCTTATAAGAATGCAATGACTAAAATTTTAGAGGATGAATTGCCGGTAATTTTAGAAAGAGCAATTGCATTAAATCCTACAATGAAAGCATACCAAGGTAGGGAAGGAATGAAAGGTAGAAAAGAGTCAAGAGCAAAAGAATTTTCAGGAATGGAAATGGGTTTTTCAGTATTTGATGAATTAGAGAATCAATTGAAAAAGGGGGCAGGTATTGATGAATAAAGTGAACATTCCACCAATGGAAGAAGTTATTAAAAAAAATAAAGAACCTGAAGCAATTGAACATAAAAATGAAACAGTTGAAGAAGAACCTGCAGAACCTGAATTTAATATTCCTAATTTTAAAATACCGCCAATTAGTCCTAAAAAAGAAGTAATTGAAGATGACGATGAAGAAGAGAAAAAGAAACGAGGAAGACCTAAAACAGTTCAAGCTAAGACTGTATGTGCTAAAAGTATGCTTGTAATCTTTCAAAAATTAAGAAAGATTCAATCAAAAACTTTACAAGATGAAATAAAGGAACTTGCAGATGATGCATTAATTGAATTAAATCATTTAAATCAAACTATCGATAAGGTGTTATAATGAACTTTTTAAACAGTATTAAAAGAAGCAATAATAGTATTGAGATACCAAACGAAGTAAAAGACACAGAAACAAAGTATTCAGAATTACACAACGAAATAAAAGAACTTGCAAAAGATGAATTAAAATTATTTGAAAAAGATGCTTATTATTTAACATTAAATAAAATTGCTAATCAAAACGGCGTTAACGAAAGTGAAATATGGATTGATTATTATACTGGAAGGTTATCAACACATACTATCTGTATTACAAGATTATTGAGAATATTAGGACAAGATGGAGCAGTATTGGAAAATATACTAATCAATGAAAAGAATAGGGCTATTGAAGATATTAAAAGATGCGAAAACATTATGGATTTATTAAATACTGATAATATCAAGATAAAAAATACTGAAGAATAAATAAAGGTGGTAGAATGGGATATAAAACTATATTAAACTACTATGAACGTTATTTAAATTTCATAGCAGTATTGATTATAATGATAGGAATATTTTATTATTTTAAATTAAATTATTTATTGGATGCAACTTTTTTAATCAGTTTAATATCATTGCTTTTAGCAAAACCATTAATTAATCATTATTATTCAAAATATCGAAGAAGTAATAAATTATTTAATTGGAAGTTAAAAGTAACCTATAGTAACGGAACATCAAAAGTTTACACTCAAAAACATATTTATTCAATAAATTCATCCAGTGCAATTTTAGATGAGATTAATGAAAAATACAAAAATAATTTAACGATTGTATCAGTTAAAGAAATAAAATAAATTTAATTTATTAAATTTAAAAGAGGTTAAAAAATGAATTTAGAAATATTATATAATATGCAACAATCAAAAATAAGTACGTCAAATAATAGTAGTAAAGTAACATTAGCCAGTTCAGAAGTTAGACATTTATACAAAAAAAATAAGGAAGAAAGAGGTGAAGATGCTAACGTACCTTATCACAAGTATGTGCAACATACATATGCGTTTTTAGATGGTATACCTGTGATTATATTAAATGCCCATGACAAAAATGGAAAGATTTTAAGAAAAGATAATATTGGTAATGTGATTAATAAATTATATTAATTAATATTTTTTTACATTTTATTTTTTAATAAATTTTAGAATTTACAAAGTGCCAATAACGGTCGTTTATGGTACTATTTATTTTTATTATTATTTTATTATTTTTTGTTAAAATATTGGTTTCAAAACTCGTACCAAAATCAAAGTTTTAAAACTAAAATATTTTATGAGTTTTGGGAATTACGTGATATTATGAAAATTGGATATGCAAGAGTGTCAACAAGAGACCAGAACCTGGAACGACAAGTCGAAGATTTAAAAAAAGCAGGTTGTGAAAAGATATTTTTAGAAAAGATTTCCGGAACTAAAAGAAATAGGCCTGAATTCGATAAAATGTTTGAATTACTTAGGGCAGATGATGTTTTAATCGTTACAGAACTTACACGTATTTCAAGAAGTACGAAAGATTTAGTTGAGATTGTTGAAAACTGCAAATCTTTAAACGTTGAGATTAAGAGTTTAAAAGAATCTTGGCTTGATACCAGTTCTGCACACGGTAAATTATTATTTACTATTTTTGCAGGGTTAGCTCAGTTTGAAAGGGATTTGACATCAGAACGGACTAAAAATGGTTTAGACGTTGCAAGAACTCGGGGACGTGTCGGTGGTCGCCCTAAAGTTGATAAATCAAAATTAGAAATGGCCATTAAGCTTTATAATTCAGGTAATTGTACTTTAAAAGAAATAAAAGAGATTACTGGGATAAGTAAGAGTACTTTGTATAGGTATTCTAGAAAATAAGTTAATTTACTTAAAATCTAATACCCAATAAACCACCATCTGAACTACTATCTGTAAATTTTGCAACGGTGCTCTCTTCAAATTTATTTTTAAACTCTCTGCTAAATTCATTATATGGAACATTATCTGAGTTCATAGTACAAATGTATTGGAATCCCAATTTTTTTGATTTTTCCATGGCAAGTTCTAATGCTTTATATACTTGTCTTTCATCAACACCATCAAATATTGTACTGTCATGTATTAAAAATTTAGGTGAGTATTTTTTCTGTGCCCAAAGTTCTATCAATGTCATATCGTAACAAAAAACTTTCATATAACTTATACCTTGACTTTGGGTTCTTTTAATACTAACATCAAATTTATACCCTGATTTTTTAACATCTATTAATAGATTACCCGATTCTGAGTATAAATGATTCGAATTTTCATTAAAAATTTTAATTGCTTTATCTATATAATGTTTCCTTTCGTCATAATCGGTCATTAGTTTTAAATGTAATTTTTCATTTTCAATTTTTATAGTACTACTACCTTTTTCAAATTTATCTAAATTACTTAGTATGTTAACAATATAATTTCTTTGTTTAATATGTTCAGATAATAAGTTAGATAACTTTGTATGTTCATCTAATGCATGATTACTCTTTAATATATCCAAATAAACTGCTCTTTTATTTGTTAACTCCGCTATTTTTTCGCTTTGGGTTGTAACCTCTAACTGTAAATTTTGAATTTCGTCACTTAGATATTTTTTTCTATTAGATATAATAGTTTTATGAAATTCCATATATTGCTCAACACGTTTTGTTACTCTTTCGGGAAACAGTACCCCGGCTTCTTCATATACTGATAGCACATTTTCTAATGACGTATCTACTTTTTCTTCTTCTGTTGATTTCTGATAACTCATAATTAACTTATTATTTAATGACTGGTTATTTACAAGTTCATGTATTTGTTCAGTTAATTTATTTGCATTTTTTTCAATTTCATAATATTGAGGGTGTACTTTGAAAGAAGACAATTCCTCTTCTAATTTTTCAATTTCCTCATTTAGTCTTACTCTTGAATTTTCTAGTTCTGCTTTGGAATCAAAATATTCTGTTAAAATTCCAGATTTTGATGCTTTTTTTAATTCGTTAAGGGTATTTTTTTTATCTTTAAGAAGTTGAAGATCACAAACATAATTATAATTCAAACCAAGTAAATATGCGTTATTTGTTTGTATATCCCACTCTTTCTGATTGGGGTGATGTTTAAATGGGTTCAAATATGCGCCTGAACTTCTTCTTGAGAAGTAGGATATCAAACTACGAAATGTTGGATAATACTTTTTTTTCGAATTTTTAGTTAATCCAAAAGCTAAATTTCCTAAGACCTCTATCCATTCTTTATTTTTCAAAACATATTTTCCTTCTTTATTTCGTGAAGGTTTTATTGGCCATGTAGAAAAATTACTATTCACTATAACTTTGGAACTATCACCAGTATTTCGGGATACTGAAATATTGTTACCACTAAGCTCAAAGTCTAAAGTGAATATCCAATTTTTCAAATGTTCATCTTTTAATACGGTTTTTGTTGTTGGCGTATTGCCTAAGCAAAAATGTATTATTTCAATCAATGTTGATTTTCCTACTCCATTTCTAGAATCTTTTTCTTTAGATGATTTCGTAGTGTCTGCTAAAATTACATTGAATCCTTCTTTAAAATTTATGGTTTTAAATGATGGTTGATTACAACGTAAGCTTTTAATCATACTAAATCACCTTTTTAATTATTCCATCTTTGTATTCTATTGCATTAATCATATAAAGAAAATCTAACGTTAATATAAATTTATCAAAAGGTTTAAGTTCTTCGTATTTTTTAGTATTATCCCTTAATGAAGAAATAGTTTGGGGGTTATTTAATTCAATTAATATTTTACTACCTAAACCTAATATTGAATATTTAAGTAGTAATGACTTATTAGGCAGTATCATTTTTCAAACACCTCACAAAGTTCGAAAAAATAAGTTACTAAGCTAATGCCAGCACTATAATAACTAAGGTCATATATATTACCCGCTGATGCAAAAGTTATTAGTTCTATAAATATCTCATCTTCAGAAATATCTTTATTTTTTAACTCTAAATACTTTTCTACAAATATATTTCGTAATACATCTGAAAAATTAGGGTCTGGATTTTTATTTAAATATTCTTTAATATCGGGAGTTCTACACATTCCCATTTTTATAAAATTTGCAATTTTTGAAGATAAGTTATTTTTCGCAATCTTTTCCCCTGGTGTGATGGTACGTATTTCTTCATTGTATGTTTTAACACTAGAATTGTTTATAAGAAATGATAGTATAACATCTAAGTGGGCAAATGAAAAATTTTTAATAATTAATCTATCAGATACCCATTTTTCGTGATCTAATTTGATTTTTTTTAGATCATAGGTAGTATATTTAGCTTCATTATGATCTATCTTTGCATGGCAAGTTGGGCACAAGATCATTAAGTTATCATAAGAATTTCTTTCAGGATCTGTCATATTGGTATTATATCTTGCAGAGTTTGGGTTTAATCCTTCTATATGAGCCATTTCTCCTAAAACTGTGGCATTTCCATCTTCTTTATCCGTAATATCTGTCTTACAAATAGCACACTTATTACCGCTATTTGCAAACAATAATTTCATAGTTTTACTAGATATATTTCGTGACATAAGTATTACCTAAGGATTTTGTATTAAAATATATGGTTATAATAGCTTATTAATATTTTTAAAAAAATTAAAATATAAAATATAATACTTAAAAAGAAAATATTAGGTTTAGTTATTTTCAATATCTTCAACCAGATCTTCCATACATTCTTTTGCCAAATCAACTAATGATTCTGATGTAGGATTCCCAATTTCATCTCTACCTACTTCTTCTGTTATATTATAATATGCATTAATATCTTCACATTTATTTCCTTTAAAACTTATTTTTTTAGTTGTCTCTTTGCATATTCTTTGAACTAACGATACAGTATCTGCACTAGGTAACAAATTTAATTCTTCAGGTATTTCATCTAGTAAATTTTTAACATTTATATTATTATTTCTTAAATCTTCCAAAGCCTTTTCTTGTATCTTTTTTAATATTAATGTTTTATCTTCGATACCTTCTATTTTGACAGTAATTCTTCCTATGTTATATTTTGTAATTGGATCTTTGTCTTTAGGATAATATTTTTTAGATACTTCTAGGGAATCCATTGGGTAGTCTTCTAACGATTGTATACATAAATTTTTAGTAGCATATTGTGATATTATAATATTATTGGGTAATTTAACTACTTCTTTAAGATATTTTTTTAAATTGTCCCTAAATACTGTCAAAAAAGAAGAATTACCTCTTTTTTCTAATAAAATTAATGCATAATCTTTATTTTTTGGCACATATAATACATAATTTAATTTTTCAGATATTAATTTGTCGTTTGTATCTTCGTAGGCACTAGTTTTTTTATCGACAGATCCCATACCACTATTTGTGGTCCCCCCTAATCCAATACCTGTTATATACCTATTATCTTCAACAATGGATTTTACATAAAATGTTGATTCATCTTTTTTAAGTTTAGGATCTAATTTTTTATGCGTGTCTAAAAATTCGCTTAATATATTGTAAAAATCCATATATTTTCCATTTACTTCTATACTTGATAGGTTTTTTTGACCTGTCATCGTTAATTTACAACCAATTAATGATACTGACTTGATACTATCACCAAAAACTGTTCTATTAATAAATAATAAAAGTGTATATATATAACTATAAATATATTTCCTAATTAATGTTAATAAAAAAGATTATATAGTATGTAAAGGTCAAAAGTAGTCTTTATTCAAATTCTGAAATATCTAAAGTTTCTCCTGCATCCGCTTTGGCCCACAATTCTTCACGACTTAATTTTTTTTCTAAAATTAAGCTTTTAATAAAATCTAACCAAGATTTTCTATAGATATAATCCTTATGTATTATATCATAATGACAATATTTCGTATTTGTTATAGTACCTTCTAACTCTTCTTGTTCTTTATCTTTAGGTCTGATTTTAAATATTCTATATAAATGGACAAAATCTTTTATATAGAAATCTTTAGTAACCTCTCTTTTAATTTGGTTGACAATCATCATGGGCTTTAAAGAACCTACGTTGATAGCTTCTGTTTTTACTACTTTTTCTTTAATTATTGCATTGATTTTAATATATTTTTGTTTATCTTCTTCTGATAATGAATTCCAATTTACAAATTGAATTGCAGCATCTGCTCGATTAGAACTAGTAATTCTTGGAATTTGTATTAATTTTATGCTAAAATTTTGTGAGTCAAATATATCTTGGGGTAGTTTATTTCTATACTTCGTAATATAATCCAAAAGTTCTTGTGAATTGGATGATATCATTTTTTTATACGCCTGATCTAAATTATTATTTTGGGATTTTGAAAATTGCAGTGAAAATGCTAGACTTTCATTTAGTGCGTATTCTTCGCCAAACAATTCAACAAGAAGTTCTTCATAATTGTACAATAGTGCTTGACACTCTCCAAATAATTGAAAACTTATCTCATCTTTATCAATATGTCTATGTTCAATTTTATTTCTTAGCCCTATAAATAATTTAATATTTTCTTCAACCCCTTCTTTTAAACTATTATTTTTTTTAAATTTTTTAACACATGTTCCGAGTTCCCATGCTTTTTTTTCTTTATCATAAAGCTTATATCGTCCATTTTTTTCTTTATAATAATATTTTTCACCAATGGTTTTATTAAAATATGCATGAAATAACCGCATCCATGCTATAATCATCAATGAGATATAATTTTCTACTTTAAACGGTGCCCTAGGACGATTATAAATCTCTACTGCCAGTAATGCAGATTCAATAGAACTTTCCAATATATTTTTAGCTTTACCCTTTTTAAGTTTCAAAAAATCACCTTTAATAGTTAATAAATAATTTATAAAAATAATAAAAACAATAAAATTTTAAACTAATTTTTTAAGTTCTTCATATAATTCTTTCATATCTTTGTATTTCCCCTGTAACATAAGCTTATAGCCACTAGCATATATATTAACTCTAATTGTAATAAGCCCTACCATAATACTCATAAATGCTAAGCCCAATCCTATTAATGCAGGCACAGCACTATCAAATACAAAATTTAAAAAAATTCCTATCAATATAGCAAGAATACCTAAAAAAACAGTGGCAAATAAAGTACTACTATCAAATTCAACTGCAGTAATTTTATTAAGTGCGACATATGCTTTCTTACCCGAATTAACAGATAATACATTTTCTTCAATCTTAATTTTATGTTTTGATAATATTCGTGTGCTTGGTGTATCTTTTAACATTTAACCCCTCATTAAATAATAGTTAATAAAAAATAATTATTTTTTCTTTGATTTTCCGAATGCTTTTTCTGCATTTTCTTTTACAAATTTAGATGGTTTTTTTCTCCCATCTCCTGTTAAAGTCTTTCTAATTTTGCCTTTTGTAGTTTTTGGTGGCATATTATCCCTCATTATAATTATAAATAATAAAAAATTGTTGTAACATATATTAATTATTTATTAATTAATCACAATAAAAAGAGTTATATATAATAAATTAGAATTCAAAAAATATAAAATTTAAATAAAATAAATAATGATTAAAGTATATAACTAGCTATAACTACTCCTAATATTACTAATAACATTGAAACATATTTATCACATATTATTTTATGGATTATATTCATATTTACCCACTGTTCCATAAACATATAATGAGATTGTGGTGAGGAAAAATATATATTTTGTAGGAGTAATTTTTGAGCGATACGATGTTCTTGACATACTGGGGACTTATCGAGGTAATCAAATACGGTATGCTTTTTACAAAGTATCTTTCCACAAACTGGGCAAATATATCGATTTTCGGCTTTTTCTCCGCAGACTTTACAGCAAGTTAATTCATTATTTAATTCCAATACTGAAGTTTTATTTGTAATAATTTTTTGAGAATATTGGTTTTGATTAATGTTTATAACATTATGATAGGTAGGGGAGTATATTGCAGACGTTTTTTTAAAAAATATATCCTTTCTCAATGGGGAACACACTTTATTATATGTTACGTTATTGTTTCCAGTGTATGTTACGTTTTTAGTGTATTTATCGATTATAATGTCTTTTACAATATCTTCTATTTCTTTTTGAGAGAATTCAAAAGGTTTTAAATCTTTTAAATCATTTTTGGGGATTTTTATAACTTTTGCATTTTCATCATAGATTGCTTCGACATCTTCACAAACTGCTCCAGAAATTCCATCTAATACCATGTTCTTGTTTTTTTCACGTACTTGATAAATACAACCAACTCTTGTCGAAGTACTTGAATCTACACCGTAGGGAACAAAAAAGTAAGGGTGGTACGTTCTAAGACATTTAATATCATATTGAACTTTTTCAATTCCAGTAATATTTTTTAAGTTATTAAGTGCATAATTAAACTGTTCTTCTTCAGAAATATTTTCAAAGGTTAAATCACTATTGATTTGTATTTTACCATTCTTTACAACGATGTTTGAAGCTTTGCATCTTTTAATTAGTTCTTTTCCGTCAATTAATTCTAATTCCATAGTTTCGGAATACATATTATTTATTTCTTCAGTATATTCAATAGCACCTTTTGTAAATGTTCCTGAAGTTACTATCATACCTTTAATATACTGGCTGTCACCGAGTTCATGTAATAGTGCACCTTGTAATTTTTGAACTACGGGTCTTCCAACACTTTTTTGATGCTTGCATTCTACAACAACAGGGTATTTAAATCTTTTACCCTTTTTTGACTTTGCTATGATGTCTTTACCTTTGTCGTTGCTTCTTTGGGTTACAACTACATCTTCATAGTTATTATGTCTCAATATTTGTGCAACAAATTCTTCGAATTCATAACCATCTAAACTATCTAAATTATAGTATCCTTTTTTATTACTCATATAATTCCCCTGGCGTATAGTTAATAGGCATATAGTACTTTTATCTTTAAATAATTAATATAATGGACTTGTATATAATAAATTAGTAACCATAAAATATAAATATTTGTATAATTATTTTAAAATTTAAAAGAAGAAGTTAAAAATAAAAATTAATGTTAACTTTTACAAAATAGCAGGTATTATTTTTTTATAGTAATATTGGAATCTTTAGTATCTCCAATTACTATTCCAGAATTATTTATAACTTTATTTTTAGAATTATCAATTATATTTTTATTTTCACAATTTGTATTATCTAAATTTTCAATTTCAATGTATAATTTTATTAATTTCAAACCTTTTTCAGTGAGTGAATAATAAGTTCGGGGTAACTTATACTCTGTTTTTTCTTCCCTTTTTTTAAGTAAACCTAATTTGTACATTTCATTTAAAATTTTGCTTAAATTACCCGTATCTATCCCTAATATAGATGTAAGTTGTCCAAAATACAATTCGTTAGATTCATAAAGTAATTTTAGAATTCTATCCACATGCTTTTTTTTAATTAAATTAATTATCATGATTTTTCACTTCGTATATTATATTGCTTATAATAAAATTAAGTTACCCTGTATAATAAATGTTAGTTATAAAATAATACTTTATATGTATGTTATATCGGTACTTGTAAAATAATACATAAGTTATATATACTTGTAAAATTATACTACTAAATAATAGTATTTACAAGACACTATGGAAATTTTAGAGGTGACTTATGGCAAACACAGCTAAACTCGATACTGATGTATATTGGGGTATAATCTCCCCTCACGGTAATTCAGCGAGATTTTCTTTACCTAAGGTCGAATTGGGTAAGGAAGCTATCTTAATAATCTTGCCAGATAATGAATCCATTAAAGAAAAAATAATCGGTTCATTGGTAAGTATTGAGGGTCAATAATGATTATCTTAGATGAAAAATTAGTAAAACCTTACGGAACAGGTGCTAAAATAAATCTGTCTCGTAAGTACTTAGGAAAACGTGCAATAACAATAATTATCGAAGATGAAGAAGATTCAGAGAATTTAAATGAATTATTTTCTAAAAATAATATTTTTTAAAAGATGATAAGCAATGATAATCACAAAAGAACGGTTAATAAAACCAAGAGGCAACGGGGCTGAAATTGGCGTATCCCGTAAACACTTAGGTAAATTAGGTATTGCTATAGTTTTAGAAGATGAAAACGAGCTTAAACGATTAAAAAATGACCTAATAAATTTAGGTTATAGTATTGGGGTATAATATGACGGTTAAAAAGAATGCTGAAAAAATTAATACTGTAAAAAAACTTGTTTCTGAAGGTTATGGTATCCAAGAAGCTTTGATTATCCTAAATGATGGAAAGAATGCAGACCCTTATTTTTCAAAATATGGCGTTGCAGTGGCAATTGTAGGTTCTAAACCCATAAATTTTTACATGGAATCAAAAACGGAATTATTAAACGTATGTAAAAAATTGTCTAGAATATCTAGGGTACCTTTCATTATTTCAGAAGACTAAATGGGGTTAAAATTAATAATGTTTTGATAGGGTGAGATTATGAATCAAATAAAAGAATTTCAAGAAATGGCAAAGGAACAGTTTAAAAATTTAGCAATACCTTTTGTTAAAGATCAAACGACAAACAGCAGATTGGGTATAAATTTTTACGATGATAAATTAGCTTTAGAATTGATTACTGGTTATGGAACTAATAGAATGACTTATTCTTTAGAATCTACCAATGTTTTAGAAACTTTAAAGTTACAAAAGCAGATAATGCAAGAAGCTGGTAAATTAATGAATTATCCAATATGTTGGGACAGTTACATAACATTTAATGAACACACCAAGAAGCAAAATAAAAAAATTTACGATGAAGTTAAGCAAGCGGGTATACTTGAATTAAATAAAGTTTTAATTGAAATAATTGAACAAGACAATAATATGCTCGAAATAAGTATAAAAGAAGAGAATGGAGCGGATAAATTATCGATCTTAAATCCTGAAATAAGAGATTTGATAGTTTTAGTAGATTTATTAGACCACCATGATGTATTTAACCGAATTGAAGGTTTATAGGGTGGTTTGATGAGAAGATACTTCAATTTATACAAAAACATCGGAGCACGTGAGTTAAGATATTACGTCCATAAAATGGAGAATTGTGAAAACATAGCCCCTGAAACAATCGCAGAAATAAAAAATAGAAACTTAAAGACTAAAAAATTATTAACATTATCCGATAAGGAGAATGAAATAGTTTCCAGGTACGGAATAGGGGCAAATTTTCTATTAAATTGCATAATATTCCAAGAGGAAGAATATGAATGCTAATATGAAAGATTTAATTCTCGTAAACACTGGTAGAAGCAAAACAGAGATTACAGACGAAAACAAATGGATAGCACAATTTAGAGAAGAACGAGAATTCGACCGAATAAAAGAAAACACGATTAAAAGCGATATTTCAAGACTCAAAGTCTTCTTAGCATTCTGTAAAAAATTAGACAAAGAACCTGACACATTGAACAGGTCAGAGTTTACCAAATTTTTTAATTATTTGGAAAATGAACGAAAGTTAGGTAATTCAGTAATCCAATACTTTAAGCTTTTAAAAGTATTTTACAGGGTTTTAAGATTACACAACTTCAAAGAATTTGAAACAGAATGTAAAGAGCGAAGACGATTCAGCAAATTTGAAGTAAAGCACTATGATTCAATTGATTCAAAAATATTAAATGAAATTTTAAAAGCAATCTTACAGCACCGCAGTAGGTCAAATTTAAGAGATGCTTTAATGATTAGAATGTTATGGGACACAGGTTGCAGAGTTTCCGAAGTAATCGGAATCACTTACGAAGACTGTGACTTTAAAGAAGCTAAATTTAGAATTAGGAATACAAAATCCAGCAATGAGCGTTTTGTAGTATGTTCAAGTGACACATTGAACGCTTTAAAGGAATACGTTAAATATAACGTCAACACTGGCAACAGCGACCCTATATTCCAAAGTATAAGGGGCGGACCTGTAAGAAGAGGCTGGTTAAGCCAAGTATACAGGAACGCAGTAGTCAAGCTAAAAGAGCAGGGCAAAATCCCCAAGAATAGAAGGGTAGTAGTTCATTCCTTAAGACACGGGAGAGCCGTGGAACTATTAAATAAAGGTGTTCCGATTGAAGTTGTCAAAGAATACTTAGGACATAGTAGTATTGAGACAACACTATTCTATGCACACAGCAAAGAAAGAACAAACATATTATTGAACACCATTAAAAAGAATTTATAAATTTATAAATTTATTAAATTAAAAGATAATAAAAAATTAAATTTAAAAAATAAAATTAAAACTAAAAAAATAATAAAAAGATAAAATAAAAGATTTGGTACTATGAAAAACTATAAACAATACAAAAAAACTGATAAGAAGCAATTAGTTAACCATATCGGTGTATTATTAACTTCAATTGCTAATTTTAGAAGTAAAATAGTATTGGGCATAGCTGACGGTTCAATCAAAGAACTTAAAAAAGATTTAACCAAATCTGCAAAGAATATGAACTTTTTTGAAGTAAGATATTTGGTAGAATTAGATAAGCAATATCAAAAGCCAAATAATAGAAATTCTTGGGCATACTGTGAATTTATGGAAATCCCAGATTTTAACAGCAGTATTAACATCGCAAATACTGCCGAAACCATTTCAAACAAAATTTACGAAAAAGAACAACAAATAAAACAACGAATAGGTTCAAAAGCAAGAATAACAACTGTATCAATAGGCATAGCTCCAAGACAAGAAAAGAAAGGTACTTCTAAATCATCAACCGCTTGGTCATACATTCCAATTGATTTTGATATCGATGAATGGAAAGACAAAGAACCATCAAAGGAAGAAATGAACCAAAAAATAAAAGATATCTTTAATACCTTGCCTGATGATTATACAAAACCGCATTTAATAGTTTTTACAGGTGGCGGTTTAAGATTTATCTACTACATCGACAGACCTATATCAAGATTAGAACTTCCAATCTTCTCAAAAATTGCTGAAGATATCGGAAACGGTGCAGACTCTGCAATGTACGATATAGCAAGAGTCGACAGACTCCCTGGAACCAAGAACAGAAAAGAAAAATACGGAACTGAAAGAAACTGTAAAATTTTATTTATAAAAAATAGTTTAGTTCCAATTACGCCTGAAGTATTTATATTTAAATTTGGAGTCGAAAATAAAGAATATATATCAACCGTAAAGGAATCCAGCGAGACAACCGAGTCATTTGAGTTAATTAACAAATTAAAAAAAGCTAATATTAAAATAAAAGATTTTAAATCTTTATCGAAAAAAGAATATAAATTTACAAAATTTATTCAAACAAAGCTTACTGAGAAGTATAACAAAGATTGGATAATTGAATTATTCAATTATTTAAAAATTGGTTACAAATCAAATGGTAAATACATCAGTATATACTCCATATATTACAACGATGGAAACAACCCAGATTGTACAATATACCCGAACCAAGCACATAACGCTGTAGCGGTTGACTGGCACAACAACAGTTTAAGAACCAACATTGTAGCATACTTATGGGGCGGTTTCAAAGATAAAATTTTAGAATTTATAAAATTAAAAGGAATTTCAAATAACTTAGGCGATTACGTATCTGCAGAAGAATATTTAATTGAATTATTAAATAAAAATAAAGAAGCAAGTACAATAAAGTGTAACAAATACCTTTCATACGATGTATTGCAAACTGCAGTAAATAAATCTATAAAAACCAAAGAAAGTGTAATCCTACAAGCTGAAACAGGGCGAGGAAAAACATACAATATCACAAATAACATTGATAAACTTACCAATGATTATAAAGATAAAACAATAGTGCTATTGTTCCCTTACAGAACCCAAGTAAAGCAAACACAAAGCAATTTACTAAATAAAGGAATTAGAGTTCCAGCATACTATGAAGGCAGTAAAGCAAAGCATAGAACCGCAAATGATACAAGATTAATCATAGGAACCTACAACCAATTATTTAACATCATGGACGATATCAAGTTTGAAAGTATCAAATTTGAGAAAACCAGCAAAGGAACATACGAAAGAGTACAAATAAGAGACGATGACGATGTAATATTAATCGTTGACGAATCTCACAATATGATACTTCAAAAGGACCTTAGAAGAGACGAAATTAATAAAATAGAAAATTATTCTGAAAAAGTTCACGCTTCAGTATATTTAACTGCAACGCCTGAACTTGTAAACCTTCAGAATAGAAAAATTGTAAAAGCTGAATTCAACGATAATAAAAAATATTTTAAAAATACTTACGTTGTTGAATCAGATATTGGACATTTAGCGAATTATAATGTTATTAATTTCTGTAAATACATCACAACGGCATTCAATAGGGATTGTAAAAAGTCATTGGTGTTAGTTGACTCTAAAAAAGAGATTGAAGTGATTAAAGAATTATTAAATATTTATAATTTTAATTCACCAATTTATGAAATTACAAGAGAATCCGTTGAGACCGATGAAGCTGCACAAATGATTATAAAACAAGAAAGAATTCCCGATGGTTTAATATTGGCAACAAGAGTCATTGCTGAAGGAATTAATATTAAAAATGGTTCTGAAAAAGAAGAATCAGTTCAAATGAATATTAAAGATAAAGTTGACATCGTTGCAGTACTTAAAACTTCATCCGCTACCATAATGAGACAGTTTTTAGCAAGAGTTAGAAACGGCGGTAATACTTGTATCATATATTCACAAGCAGGTCACCAGCATAATATATTAAAATATAATAAAATGTTGGAGATTGCAAAAGAAGATTTATCATTATTTAATGAATATTTAATGACTGAATACAACGGCGAATTAATGAATAAAGATATGGAATTTAAATATACAAATATGATAAATCAGTTGCAAGTTTTAAAGTGGAAAGATGGCGAATATATCGTTGACGAATCTAAAATAGCGAGTCTTGTCAACAGAAAATTAGAAAGACAAATTGTAGCAGATTCAAGTTTATTAAAAACTTACTTTGAAGCAACAACCAATTCAGAATGGAAAATAATTCCGCATTTGGATATTGAAGGAACCGATGTTTCAGACATTATTGAAACAAGAAAATTTGTAAAAGAATTAAATGAATTTGAAGTTTTAAAAGTTGTAGAAATAATAAATGATAACTTTGAAGCTGTAGACACCGCCTCATTACATCATAAATATGATATGTTTACTGAAACTGAGAAATACCTCGTTATGAAGCACATAAAAATATGTAAACGTGTAATAAGCTACTTAAAACTACATAATGAATACCCTGAACTCTCAAAATTATTAATGGGTAAAGATGCAAGTACTGAAGAAATTGCTGAAGCGGTTTCAAGTTGTGCACCTGCCAAATGGGGTTCAATCAATAAAAGAATAAATATCGCATATAACATTGTTAAAGGACTTAAAAATAATATAAAAGATGTTAAAGGCTATAAAAGAATATTTGAGTCAAAAGTATTGATTAAGATATTCAAGTTAGGCAATAAATTAAACAATAAAAAAATAAACATCAAAAGCATCATTAACATCGTTAAAAGAGATTTAGGTATTAAGCTTAAATTTGAAGAAATAAAAAATATATTATCATCAATATACACTTATAACTCCTCAGAGTTAAAAACAAAGCGAGAAAATGCAACTATTCAAGTATTCGGAATAGATAACCTATTGAATAGTTTTGTAAAAATATTCAATGGTAATATAAAAATAGACTTAGATAAAGCAATCATCAATAAAGCTAAAGGTGGAATCTCAACAACGGAGTTGTTGGAATACGTTACTGAAGTTTTAAAATATCCAATAGATACCTATGAACAAGTCATAAAAAAGTTAAAGATTGTCGGTGATTTGTTCGAACCACGAAAAGGGTTCTTCATTAGCGAATAAATCTTAAAATTCTTTTTTTTAAACTATATCCATATACTTAAATAAAACGATACATATTTAACAAAAATAACACAATCATCTAATATCTATACGTCAATAGACAAATATATTTATACATTAAAATAAACCAATATACTAAACAATACTAAAAAAGCAAATTATCCAGTACCTACTCAATTTTTTTGAGAATATTGTCTAAATGAGTATTCATTTACAACAAAGTCTCAATTTTATTCAACTGAATTTGTACCTATTTACTTACTGGATTAAATCCAGTCCCATAGGTATGGTACAATACCTTAAAAATTACTCCATAAATAGAAAAAGGAGCTTGATAACTTAATATCAAACTCCTAAATCAGTTAGTGCAGGGAAAGGGATTTGAACCCTCGAACTCCTACGAGACTGGATCTTAAGTCCAGCGCCTTTGACCAGGCTCGGCGATCCCTGCTCACTACATATTTAATTTTGCATTCTAATTCATTATTTCCATTTCATTAGTTGCAACTATACATATTACCACTTAGTATATAAACCTTTCGTTAATTATATAATTTAAATATTTATATTTACCAACCCCATAGTTATATAATATATTATTTAGAACAATTTATATATTTAATTTTACATACTATAGATACATAAATTTATAAATTATAAATTTATTATTTTAAAGTCTAATCTAAATATCATTTAAAAATACTCTAATTTATAAAATTTACATTAAATTAATTTAAAGGTGAACATATGAAAAGTTCTAATCCAGTTTTCGGAGCTCACGCAATGGAACGTTATAGACAACTTGCAGGTAGTACTTCAAGCATGCCTATAACTGAGCAAATGACAATAAACGGTTCAATAAACAAAATATTTATATTAACGATATTTTTAATAGGTTCTGCAGTAATTTCTTGGACATTATACGCGTCACAACCTGGTTTTGCAGGTTTGCTGGGCATGGGCGGAATTATTGTAGGTTTTATTTTGGCCTTAATCATATCTTTTAAAAATACGACAGCCCCAATACTTTCACCAATATACGCAATATGTGAAGGTTTAGCAATGGGTTTTATTTCAGCAGTATTTGAAACAATGTACCCAGGAATAGCTTTCCAAGCAAGTTTTGGTACCTTCGGCGTGCTATTAACAATGATATTTGTTTATAAATTTAGAATAATAAAAGTAACTGAAAAATTTAAAACAGGTTTATTAATAGCAACTGGTGGTATTGCTTTATTATACCTTTTAACTTTTATATTAAGCTTCTTTGGAATATACGCCCCATTTATTTATGAAGGGGGAATAATAGGTATTGGATTTAGCTTACTTGTAATAGGTGTAGCTTCATTAAACTTACTATTAGATTTTGATTTCATTGAAAAAGGTGCAGAATACGGTCTTCCAAAGCATATGGAATGGTATGGAGCATTTGGAATTTTAGTAACCGTTGTATGGGTTTACTTGGAAATCTTAAGATTATTGGCAAAATTAAGACAAAATGAATAATAATCTAATAATATAATAAAATAAATAAAAATAATTATTTCTTTTTAAAATTTTGAAATAACAAATTAATTAAAAAAATAATATAAAAATAATATAAAAATAGATTAAACATGATGACGATTCGTCATGATATTATTCTTTTATATTTCTTAAATCTTTGATTCTTTTAGCTTTACCTTCAAATCTCTCAAGTGTTTTAGGGTTTACAAGGTTTACCTTAATCCCTAAGCCAAGAACTGTTTTAAGCTTATGTTCTATAGATTTACTAAGTTTTTCTAAACAACCATAGCTTTCAAGAAGGTTGCTGTCCGAAAGTTCTACATTAATTGCAATCTGGTCAAGGTGACCTTTTGTAGTTACAATAATTTCATAATGCGGTCCTATTTCTTTTACATCGGATAAAACTGTTTCAATTTGTGATGGGAATACATTTACTCCTCTAATAACCATCATATCATCAGTTCTTCCTTTAATTTTAGACATTCTAACGCTTTTTCTACCGCATTTACAAGTTTCAGATGTTAAACTTGTGATATCTTTGGTTCTGTATCTCAATACCGGGAGAGCTTCTTTTGATAAACTTGTTACAACCAATTCACCGGTTTCTCCTTCAGGTAATACTTCGCCAGTTTCAGGATTGATAATTTCAGGTATAAAATGGTCTTCCGCAATGTGCATGCCACATTGGTAAACACATTCCCCAGCAACACCCGGACCAATTAATTCGCTCATACCATAGTTTTCAGTAGCTAATAAGCCCCATTTTTTTTCTATTTCTCGCCTAGCATCTTCTGAACAACCTTCCCCCCCAAA
Organism: Methanococcus voltae PS; assembly: GCF_024807035.1. Classification (NCBI taxonomy): domain Archaea; kingdom Methanobacteriati; phylum Methanobacteriota; class Methanococci; order Methanococcales; family Methanococcaceae; genus Methanococcus; species Methanococcus voltae. The sequence goes on along the minus strand of NZ_JANUCQ010000003.1, from coordinate 130,791 downwards.
TAAACCAAATTTAATGTTTAAATCTTTTTTAGGGTCGATTCCCATTTCTTCAGCAACTTCTGCCATATGCAATGCGTAAGAAGGGGTACTTACCAATACAGTTGTTCCGAAGTCTTTCATAATCATAATTTGTTTTTTCGTGTTTCCACTCGACATTGGTATAACTGAAGCGCCTACTCTCTCCATACCATAATGTAAACCAAATCCACCTGTAAAAAGACCGTATCCAAAAGCAATCTGAACAGTATCTTCATCAGTTACGCCCGCCTGTGTAATCATTCTTGCAACTAAATTGGTCCAAGTATCCATATCTTTTCTAGTATATCCAACTACGGTAGGTTTACCCGTAGTTCCAGAAGATGCGTGAATTCTAACAATTTCTTTTTTAGGGACTGCAAACATTCTAAAAGGATAATTTTGCCTGAAATCATCTTTTTCAGTAAAGGGAATCTTTTTTAAATCGTCCAACGTTTGTATATCTTCAGGTTTAAGTCCAATTTTATCAAATTTTTCTTTATAAAGTGGAACATTTTCATAAGCTCTTTTTACAGTTTCTTTTAATTTAGAAATCTGTATTTTTTTTATTTCTTTCCTATCTAATTTTTCCACTTCATCCCATATTTTAATTTCAGACATATAATCTCCTCAATTATGCTAAATTATTCAATTACTTTAACTATATTAACTATATCTATTAATCTAGAATTAATTTTATATTATTTTCGTTTTTCAATATTTAATTATTTCTTCTTATTCCTTATTATCTATTTTTTTATATCTAATATTTACTTTTTCAGGTATTTCATGATTTTCTAAATTAAAATCATTTCCATTTCCATTTCTATTATCGTTGTTTTTATTTTCCGAGTTAAATCCTGTATCATATATGTAGTCCAAATATCTTTTATCCATCTTTTTAGTAAATAAACTAACGAAATAAACTACAAAGATAGGCAATACTATAGATATAGCACTTAATGTAGGTATTAACGAACTGTTTAGTCCTACAACCGCAGAACCTCCTAGCATAACAACTAATGCTGTTATAATACCTGCCCATACTCCTTTTACAGTTGTTCCTCTCCAATAAAGACCAAGAGCGTAAGGTGCAAGTAAACATCCAGAGACTAAACCCCATGATAGTGCAGCTAATGATATAATTGGTGTAGGGAATATCGCTAATATAAAGGATAAGATTACAAACATAAGGCAAACTATTCTCATAGTTTTCATTAATTCAGTACCTGTAATGTTTGGTTTCATCTCTTTTAAGAAATCTACGACTACCGCAGAACTTGAAGCAAGAACTAAAGAAGCTAGCGTAGACATTGAAGCTGAAAGAACCAATACCAATATTATTGCAGCTACCCAATTAGGTAATGCTGTATCTACCATGGTAGGTATAATCATATCGAAAGTTGGTAATCCCATATATGTTGGTGGCGCAGTAGGGAAGAATAACCTGCCCAAAACACCCATAAAGTATGCTCCAAAGCTAATAATTAATGCAAAGAATGTGGATACCCATTTAGCACATTTTACAGATTTTTCATCTTTTATCGTATAGAATTTATGTATCATTTGAGGTAAACCCCAGGTACCTAAACTTGTAAGAATTACCAATGAAGCCAATGCTACAAATCCTGGAGGTCCAACGGGGTCTACTAGTTGCGGACTTATAGAATATAGTGCAGGAATAACGTTATCAATTCCACCAACTGTTGAAGTGCCAACTACAAAGAATAACATCAACGCTACACCTATTAGCATGATAATACCTTGTATAAAGTCCGCTAAAGTAGCAGCAACAAATCCTCCAAAGTATAAATATAATCCTGTAAGTGTGGTCATTAACAATAACACATATATCGTTGGAATACCAAATATTTGTTCAAATAAATACCCCAAACCTTTATAAACAGAAGCAGAATACGGAACCAAAAATAAAAATATTATAAACGATGTAACGGCCTTTAATTTTTTATTATTATATCTAATTTCTAAAAACTCAGGCATGGTTGATATATTAAGCCTTTGGGTCATTTCTCTTGTTTTTTTGCCCAATATACCCCAAGCTAAGTAACAACCTAATAAAGCATTACCTAATACAATCCATAGGGCAGACATACCAAAGCCCCATCCAATTTTTCCAGCATATCCGATAAATAAAACCGCTGAAAAGTATGCAGTACCGTATGAAAATGCAGACATCCACGGATTAACGGAACGACCGCCAAGGAAAAAGTCAGAAAATCCTTTTATTTTGTTTTTACTAATGTATGCAACAAATCCAATCATTGCAATATATAATAAAATTGCTAATATGTATAACATTTTATCTCTCTTTTTCGGTAAATTTTAACTATTTTTGATATTTTTGTAATTGCGTAATTTTAAATGGTTTTTAATTAATTAAGTTATTGAAACGATTTATAAATTGTTTAATCTTAAATAATACATCTACTAAATATAATCTCATACTATATGTTTATAATGTACTTAATTTTGTATTGTTATATTAACAATATATTACAGATTAAATATTCTCATATTTATAAAAATAATTAAGTCGTACTATAAAATCATAAGTTTAAATATTTATTAATTTCTATATGCTATGATAATTCAGAATATACAAAATAAAAATATACAAAATAAAAATATAAAAATATAAAAATAATTAAAAAATTAGAAAAATAGTAAATTGTAATATTACCGATTAATTATACTCTGTACACATAATTCTCTTTTTGATTATATTTGCCAACATTATCATATATATTTTCTTGAACAGAATACAGTACATCGTAAGGATACCCTTTATCTCTTAAACCTTGTCCGGATTTTGAATTTAATATTGTATTTTTCCAGTCAAATTTTATAGTACTTCTAAGTGGTATCAATTGTTCTAATTGTTTTGTTATTTTATTTCCCGGAATTTTTAATATATTTTCTACAATCAACGCAGCACCTATATAATCTTCTATTGCAAAATCACCACACCTATGACACGGAATCAATACGATATCTTTGTCTTTTTTGACTGCAGTATTGTATACTTCTTTTGCAACTGCTTCAGCGTTATTTATAGAACCCATATAAATATCATCTGAAATTATGCTATTCAAAACTCGAGTACCATTTGTAGTGGTAAGTACTAAATTACCCCCATTTTTTGCAAATTCGGTAATTTTATTTTTATCTTTTAATATTTCCACGGGAGAATTTCCGTAGTCAAATTCGTCTATTTTAATGCCATTTCTCTCCCCCATTTTGATAGAATTGGGGAAATTCATAGTTTTTTCGATACTATCTGTTATATATACTTTATCGTATAATTCTAATAATGTAGATATAGTTGTGGAGGCTCTTAATACGTCGATTACAATTGCACAATAGTTGGAATAATCTATTCGATTATCCCCGCTGAGGGGCGCATATTGTGAAACATGGTCTAACTTAGTCAAATCCCCTGATTTAGTTATATATACTAACTCGTTAGGATTTTTATTTAAAACGTTGTCTTCTGAAGATATTTGGGAATTAGGGTTATAGGAGTCATCTACACAACATTCATCTGATTTATTATTATCAGAATGATTTTCATAGCCGTAGGCGTTATTATCATAAAAATTATGGTCAATATATATATTTACACTCATAAAATCACCGTGATAACATGGATATATTAGGATTTGGAATTCAATCATTAGGTATTGTATCATTAATTATATTATTTGTCTTTAGTACTATACTTACTTTAGCAATTTTTCTAGGCTATGTACTAATGAAAAGAGGGATTATATTATTGCCTAGAGTTTCATTATATATATTAAATAACTATTACCCCATACTTTTAAAATTTTTCCTATGGATTGGTACGGAATATAGTTTCTATAATGTAGCAATAGATTTTTATAATAAATACTATCGCGAAAAATTCTTAAAATCTAAACGAAAAGTTTTAATATTGCCGCATTGCTTAAGGGACTTAGAATGCCCAGCAAAACTTGGAAAAGATGGTATTAAATGCGTACACTGTAAAAAATGTCCTCTGGGTGACTTAATAAAAGCAGGCGAGGAGTGCGGTTATATAGCTACTTATATTGTGCCAGGCTCTACTTTTATGAAACGTTTGCTTAGGGAATGTAAGCCCGATGGTATATTCGCAGTTGCTTGCCACATAGATTTATTCATGGGTATGAATGGGGTTTCTAAGTTAGGTATACCAGTCCAAGGTGTCTTACTACTAAAGGATGGTTGTGTATGTACTATGGTGGACAAAGAGGAAGTTATACGTAAATTAAAAGAATCTTGTAACAAAGAAAATTCATAAAATAGTATTTAACTAATTTAATTTAACTTACATACTAAATCTAATCAAAAATTTTTATTTTAACTAAATCAATGAGTATAAATAGTTTAAACATAAATAACTTATAGAATTTACAAATAATATTAACTTACTATATTCAATCACTACTCATTACCAATCGATAATTATTTAAACATTATGATAAACATTATAAAATTATAAAATTTACGCTACATAATTCTAAATCTCTTATTAGTAATTATTGTTATTGTTATTATTAAATTTATGACACTAAAAGGTGATAATTTGGTATTCTCCAAGATAAAAAATTCTTTAAAAGGAATTACCTCAAAAAAATTAGATAAAGAAGATGGAACAACAAAATACATCATGTTCGGTGGAAAAGGTGGTGTTGGTAAGACCACAATGAGTGCCGCAACAGGTATTTACTGTGCTGAACAAGGTTTAAAAACTGTAATTGTATCAACAGACCCTGCGCACTCATTGAAAGACAGTTTTGAGCAACAATTTGGTCACGAACCTACAAAAGTAAACGGATTCGATAACTTATATGTTGTAGAGATTGACCCTGAAGCAGCAATGGACCAATATAAAGATAAATTAAAAAATCAAATGGACGAAAACCCAATGATGGGCGGAATGTTAGAAGAGCAATTAGAAATGGCTTCTTTAGCTCCAGGTACTGACGAAAGTGCAGCATTTGATGTATTTTTAAAATATATGGATGGAAATGAATTTGACGTCGTTGTATTCGATACAGCACCAACAGGTCACACATTAAGATTTTTAGGCTTACCTGAAATCATGGACAAATACATGACAAAAATGATTAAGTTTAAAAAGCAAATGAGTGGCATGATGAAAATGATGAAAAAATTCATGCCTTTCGGTGGCGATAACGAAGATGTCGACTATGATAAAGCTTTAGAAGAAATGGAAGTAATGAAAGCAAAAATTACGAAAGCAAGGAAAATCATGGCAGACCCTGACAGAACTTCATTTAGATTAGTAGTAATCCCTGAAGAAATGAGTATTTTAGAAAGTGAGAGAGCAATGAAGTCACTTGATAAGTACAAAATACCAGTTGACGCAGTTGTTGTAAACCAAGTAATCCCTGCAGATGTTGAATGTAGCTTCTGTAAAGCAAGAAGAGGATTACAAGAAACCAGATTAGCAATGATTGAAGAGAAATTCGGCAGTAAAGTTTTAGCACAATTGGAATTGTTAAAAACAGAAGCAAAAGGTGTTGAAACCTTAAGAGAAATTTCACACAAAATATACGGCGAAGAAGAAGCTCAAACTGAAGAAGTAAAAGCATAATTAATTTATGCCAATAACTTTTTTCTTATTTTATTGTTTTAATTTTTAATTTTATCTTTAATTTTACTTTTTGTATATTCTAATTTTACTTTTTATTATTTTAACTTTTATTATTACTAATTCAAATAAGCAAGATATTTATTAAAGAAATGTTTAATATATTTTTATGTTTTGAAGTAGATAGAAAGATTTATAATATATAATCACTACTTAAAAATACAGTATTAAAAATTTTAATAAAAATAATACTAAAAATATAAAATATACAATATCGTAATACTATTTAGGTTTTAAACTATACCGTAGTGTTACTATAAATTAGTATGAGGTTTTAACTATGGAAGCATTAGTTTTGGTTGGTCATGGTAGTAAGCTCCCTTACTCCAAACAAACAGTTACAGAAGTTGCAGATAAAATTAGGGCAAAAGGACAATTTGAAGTTGTAGAAGTTGGTATGATGGAATTTAACCACCCAACAATTCCAGAAGCAATTCAAAAAGTTATAGATATGGGCTACAAAAAAATCGTTGTAACACCGGTATTTTTAGCACCGGGAAACCACACTGAAAGAGACATTCCTACAATATTAGGTCTTTTAGATGAAGAATGCCACGACGAAAACTGTGACTGTCATAACCACGGTCACGCACACAGCCATGAACACGGTCACGACCATGCTCACGGTCACGCACACAGCCATGGAGACCCTATGGATATCCCAGAAGACGTTGAAATAATCTACAGAAAACCAATGGGTGCAGATGATAGAGTTATTGATATCGTTTTAGATAGAGCAAAAGGATTATAATTATAATTATATAATTTAATCTTCTATCACATATTGGTTTAAAAATATAGTACCGATATATTATCTTATATTACTATTCTATTTTTAATTTTAATATTTCTAAAAATTGATATATAATTAATAAAAAATTAATAAAAAAAAGTATTTTATAAGTATTTTATAAGTATTTTATAATTTAGTATTTATTAAAATTCAACATTCTTTTTAGTCAACGTATTTTTTAATTTATTTATTACGCGGATTCCTATGAGGTACATTATTATTACAGATATTCCGTTTCCAGCAATTATTCCCATCCATATGCCTTCTAATCCATAACCTAATACGAATGCAAATATATATGCGGCTACTAACTGCATTACAATAGCTCTAAATATCGTCAATATTAATGAATAACGTGCTTTGTTTATCCCCTGGAACATTGCAGATGTTAGCATACCCAATGGTACAACAGGGTAGAATAAGAACATATATTTCATAAAGGATACTATTCCATCGTACAAATGCGCAGAACCTTCTGAATAGGTAAATAAATACGCAATTTGGGGTGTTAATAGTAATATTACAACTGCCACAACTGTTTCACAAACTACTGCAAATTTTATTGCATATTTGTAGGCTTCTTCAATTTTTTCTGGATTACATGCACCATATGCAGCACCTGCAACCGCTACAACACCCGCGGCAATAGCATGAAGTGGGATAACCCCCAAAGATACTATTCTCCAACCTGTAGAGTATATCGCAATCCCTGCAGTACCTCCTACAATTGCAATAATATAATTCATAGCAAACATTGATAGTGACATTGAAATTTGAGCAAGTGATGCAGGTATTCCAACTTTAAATATTTCTGTGTATACAGAATATTCGGGTATTATTCTATCTTTTGAGAATTTCATGTTTACATAGTTGTTTTTGCTAATAAATATCCAATATGCAAATAGCAGTGCAGTAATTAACATTGAAATAACTGTCGCAATCGCAGCACCTTTAATTCCCCAGCCTAGTACATATATAAAGATAGGGTCAAGTATTATATTTATAATGGAACCAACAACTATGGCATACATTGGTTTTTTAGTGTTTCCTTCTCCCCTAAGTATTGCAGAACCCATATTGGTGAAGAATAATATCACAGAGCCTATAATCATAATGCTACCATAATCATAAGCAAGATTTGCGACATCTTCTTCAAATCCCAACCCTATGAACATAGCTTTTAAGAACGGTATAGTAACCATTACCAATATACCAATTACGAATGATAGTATTATACTTTGCTCGGCTATTACCGACGCTTTTTCCCGGTTATTTTGACCAATACGTCTAGATATAGCAGAACTAGCACCAACACCAACACCATTGGATACTGCCATTAGTATGAAGAAGAATGGGAAAAATACCCCTACAGCAGCAAGTGCGCTGTCACCTAGGCCTGCAACCCATATGGTATCTACTAAGTTATATAACGTCTGAATTAACATAGCAACTATCAAGGGTGTAGATATTTTAAGAATTGCTTTTTTAGGGTCTCCTAATAAATTAGTTACACCTTCTGTTTCCATAATTTCCCCCCTTTTAAACCTTATTTTTTATAATTTTGATTTAATTTATATTCATAAATTATTTTTTCCAGTTCATTTGAAAAGTTTATCATACAAGTACCTATTTTTCTTTTGGATTCGGAGTCAAGCTTTGAGTATTCTGAGTGAAGTACATTTAATACATCATGTAGTTTTTCCCCGCCCGATAGGTGAAATTCTCGAATATCATCTTTAATTTTTAGAATTTTTTCTAATTTTTCGGAATTTTCTTTTAGATATTCTAAACCCAAATCGGTAATTTCATAAACTTTTTTATCGTCATGTAAAATTACTTTTATGTACTTTTTCTTAGTAAATCTTGATAAAACCGGATATACGAAGCTTGGTGACACTTTAGGTACTCCAATATCTTCTGAAATATCACAAATTAATTTATAGCCATGATATGGCTTTTCACGGATGTGGTAAAGTATTAAGTATTCCATAAGTTCTTTTTTCTTTGTTTTCATAGTTACCCATATTTTATAATTAATTATTTTGTGTGATTTTGTAATTATCCTATTTTAAATTTTTACTATTCTAAATACTATATCATATGATATATTATATTATATATTATATTATAGTAACTATGATATATTTAAAGATATGTATTTTTACCTATTACTATATTACTTTTATACATCGTTTGTAATTTTTTATACTTTTTTATAATTTTTACCAAATATTTTATAATAAAACAGTGTGTTATTTAAATAAATTAAATAAAGATTAATACTTTTATTATGAATTACGTTCATATACAATTGATAAAAATTAATATAAATGTAATATAAATTAAGTATGTAATACGGATAAAATTAATATAAATTGATTAATGGGTGTATACTAATGAATCCTTTTGATATTATGAAAGCATCACAGATGGCTTGTTGCCTGGAAGTAAGTAGTTTTAAACCTGGAAACGTTCATCGAACTCGTGATTATCACGATATAAAATATCATCATTTTATAACTTCAGGAATAGCTTTTGGAAATGCAATATATTCCGTTTCAAACAGGTTTAAAGACTTGGATGTAAGTATAAAGTTAAATTCAAATTCAAATTCAAATTCCGATTTAAAAGAATCCAATAATTTTCAAATAAATGTTGGTAAAGCCATAAAAGAGGCGGTAATCGAGTCTGTAAAATGGTCACCTTCCAACGCAAATCTGGGTATTATAATGTTACATACTCCAATTGCAATGGCAGCTTCAAAACTAGGAGAGTTTAATTTAGAAGATTTAAAAAAATGGACAGAATATATTACAAGTAATACGACGGTAAATGATGCAATAGCCGTATACGAAGCAATAGAAATTGGAATGGCTTATGTTAATCCTCCAGAAGAGGGTCCAGACGTTAAAAATGACGATTCAAAAAAAGAACTTGTCGAGAAGAATTTAAACTTGTACGATGTTTATAATATTTCTAAAGAATGGGATACGATTTCTAAAGAATGGGTTTCCAATTTTAAAATATCTTACGAAGGTTACGAACTTTTAAAGAATAATTATGAAAAAAATAACGAAATACACGAAGCTGTAACTCTTACATTTTTGGAAATTCTTTCAAAATATCCTGATACATTAATAGCAAGGAAAAAAGGTATCGAAGTTTCAAAGTTAGTTTCTGAAAAGGCAAAAGAAACCCTAGAAAACTTTAAAAAAACTGGCAATAGAACTGTAATTTTGGATTTTGACACTTATTTATCACAAGAATCAAATAAATTAAATCCTGGGACTACTGCAGATTTAATGGCGTCAGCATTATTTATTTATTTAATTGATAGAATTTTGTCTAATAAAACAATACTTTTGTAATAATCCTGGCTAAAATAGAAAATTAAGATTCATAGGTATGTTGTAGAGGTAAATGTTATAATTAAATAATATAAACAAATATAATAAACAAATATAACAATAGGAAATTATACTATAAACTATAATAGAAAATATAATAAATTATTCTATTAATTTTAATGAGTTTATTAATTCTGATAAAAGTATAATATTAATCAAGTTGATTTAATCTAATTTTTAATAATTGGTGATTAAATGGAAAAAATAGATAAAAATGAAAAATATAATAAAATAATGGATTTAATTAAAAGAAGAGGTTATTTATGGAATTCCTTTGAAATTTACGGAGGAATTGCAGGTTTCTTTGATTACGGTCCATTAGGTGCAATTTTAAAGAATAATATTGTAAATACTTGGAGAAAGCATTATATTATTAATGAAGGATTTTACGAGATAGAGGGGCCTACAATAAACCCTTATGAAGTTTTAAAGGCATCTGGACACGTTGATAACTTTACAGACCCCTTGGTACAATGTAAAGAATGTAATGAATCATTCAGAGCAGACCACATAATCGAGGAAAACGTAGATATCGATACAGAAGGTAAGACACTCGAAGAATTACAGGCGTTAATCGTTGAAAATAATATAAAATGTCCATTATGTGGTGGCGAATTTAAAGACGTTGATACCTTTAACTTAATGTTTAAAACTTCAATTGGTCCAAGTGGTAAAAGAGTAGCTTTTATGAGACCTGAAACTGCACAAGGTATATTTATCCAATTTAAAAGAATAAATCAGTTTTTTAGAAATAAATTACCGTTTGGAGCTGTCCAAATTGGTAAATCATACAGAAATGAGATTTCACCAAGACAGGGAGTTATAAGACTTAGGGAATTTAGCCAAGCAGAAGCTGAATTTTTTATACACCCTGATAAAAAGAACTATGAGAAGTTCGAGCGTGTAAAAGATATGGTTTTACCATTATTGCCTTCAAAAAACCAAGAAGATGACACATTATCTGCAGAAGAAAAAATCGTTAAAATGACTTTGGGCGAAGCTGTAGAAAAAGGTATTGTAAAAAACAAAGCTATTGCGTACTTTATTTCAGTAACTGCTAATTTCTTACTTGACGTGGGAATTGACGCAAACAAAATGAGATTTAGACAACATTTACCAAACGAAATGGCGCATTACGCTTCAGATTGTTGGGATGCAGAACTTTATTCCGATAGATTTGGATGGGTTGAATGTGTAGGGGTAGCAGATAGAACCGATTACGATTTAAAATCACATATGGCTACAAGTGGTGAAGATTTAAGCGTATTTGTAGAATATGCAGAACCTAAGGAAATTGAGACTTTTGATATTGAATTAAACTTTAAAGCATTGGGAAAAACCTTTAAAGGAGATTCAAAAATAATTCAAAAATTGATTTCAGAGATGGACTATAAAGAAATCGAAGAAATGGTTTCAGACATCGAAAATGCAGAAAAAGGCAATAAATACGTATTAAAAGCAGAAGATGATAAAGAATTCGAATTAACAAGCGAATATATCGGCGCTAAAAAAGTAACTAAGAAGATAACTGGAGAAAAGGTAATTCCTCACGTTATCGAGCCGTCCTACGGTGTTGATAGAATAACTTACTTTGTTATTGAACACTCTTTCAACGAAGAAGAAGATAGAACATTCATGAAATTGGCACCAACTGTAGCACCTATCAAAGCAGGTGTTTTCCCATTGGTAAATAAGGAACAAATGCCAATCATTGCAAAAGAAATCGAAGAAACGCTTAGAAATTCTGGAATAATAGCAGAATATGATGATAGTGGTGCTATCGGTAGAAGATATTTAAGAATGGATGAAGTAGGTACTCCGTTCTGTATCACCGTTGATGGTGAATCTTTAGATAGTGGAACCGTTACAATCCGTGAAAGGGATGAAAGAAGTCAAAAAAGATTAAAAATCGAAGAATTAGGTGATTACATCACTAATTCTTTAAAATAATAAATATATATTTTTTATTTTATTTTAATTAATTATAATTTTTTATTTTTTATTTTTTATTTTTATTTTTAGTTTTAATTTTATTTTTTTACAGGTATTATTAGTACCTATGTTTCCAATCATTATAGTAAACTCTAGAACTGTCAAATTTCTCAACATATTCTGGTTTTTCCGCAGGATATCCTAATGAAATCAATGCAAAAGGTATTACGTTTTCAGGAATTCCTAAAATTCTTTTCAAATCGTTCATAAGATTTTCTTTTGGATAAACACCTAACCAAACTGCACCTAACCCTTTATCTTGTGCCTCAAGCAATATATTTTCTGTAGCTGCCGCACAATCTTGGTCCCAAAATGGGTCTCCTATTTTATTAGTTCTGTCTTTATTGCAACAAACCGCAATACAAACCGGAGCTTCCTTCAGCATTTGAGAATATGGGTGAACTTCTGTAATTTTTAACAGAGTTTCGGGGTTATCAATTACTAAAAACTCCCAAGGTCGTTGATTACATGCGGTAGGGGCATACATACCTGCTTTTAGCAAATCAAGAATTAATTCTTTTGATATCGGCTTTTCAAGATATTTTCTTATGCTCCTTCTTTCAAAAATGGCTTCCATAGTATCACCTACTATTTATATATTAAATTATTTGATTTTTGATATAAATATTTGGTGAATTAAAAAGTTAAATAGTCAAATAGTCAAATAGTCAAATATTGTTTAAAATACTTAAAATACTTAAAATAACTAAAATATTTGATATATTATAAAAATAGAGTTATTCTAAAAATAATAAAAATATAATAAAAATATAATAGATTAATTAAAAATAAATTAGAATTTATATAAATATAATGTTTTAAATAATTATTTTGATTCTAAAATTACTACACCGTTTTCTGTAACTTCTATTTTAACTAAAGTTTGCACATCGTAGCCAGTTACTTCTTTAACTTTTGCTTTTCCGTCCCCTCTTTCAATTACGCAAACAATATCTACTATTTCAGCGCCAGCTCTTTCGAGAGCTCTAATAACTGCAATTAATGTCCCACCTGTTGATAAAACATCGTCTACGATTGTAACTCTATCCCCTTTCTGAACACCGTTTAAATACAATTCTCCTTTACTGTATCCGGTTTCTTGATGAACAGGAACTTCTCCTTCTAAGAAATACTGTCTTTTTCTCATAACTACGTAAGGAATGTCTGTTGACATTGAAATAGCTGTAGCAATAGGGATACCCATAGCTTCTGCAGTTACTATTTTGTCAATGTTGGTATCTATTTTTTTAATTGTTCTTGTAGCAACATCTCTCAATAAATCGGATGTGAATAAAGGCACACCGTCAGCTATAGGATGTATGAAGTAGTTATACTCTCCTCTTTTGATTATGGGGGAACTTTCCAATGTTTCATCTAAAACTCTTTTCAAATTTTCACCAGTTTAAATTAATGTAAAATTTTGTTTATATTCGGTACTTTTCGGGTACTTTTAATTATTTTTAAAATTCTAAAACAGATATTAAATAAGTTATCTTTATTAATTTCAAAAATATACGAATAATATACGAATACAGTAAGATATATTTAAACATTTTTAAACTTTTCTATAATATTAAAAAATATAAATATTGTTATATTATAATTTAGGTGGCAAATTATTTTGATAGGTGTTTTTGAATTCAGAAAGCATCATTTCAACAGAGTAAGATGCCCTAGTTACGCCCATACTACGAGGGTCTGAATCAGTACCTACCACATAGAAGTTATTTTTAACTTTAGGGTATACAAAGAACTGGTCTATTGCACAAGAGGCGTGTTCAGGGATTGTTTTCTGAATATGTAGCATATCAACCTTATCAAGATTAATATTTAATTTATTTTCAATTGAAATTATTGCATCTTCTTCTTTGCTATTTACAAATGAGAAACCCATTAAATGTTTTCCTTTTGGAGCAAGCCATGGGTCATAATTTGATGTAGTTGTAGCCCAACATGGATAATCGACCCAAACTTCAGAACCAATGTATGGGAAGTAATTTTCTTCATCACCAACCCATATGGTAGTAGATTCTGAAAATTTGATATTTTTGAATTTTTCATTATAACTATTTACTTCTTCAACATTTTTAACAACATTAGGGATTGTAACAGCAGGCGCAGAATAAATTATGACATCTGCTTTATAAATATCGTTTTTAGTATATACATAATACGTATTTTCTTCTTGAGTGATTTTTAAAACTTCTTCATTGGTTTTTAAAGTTGTATTTATCATAGAATTGCATACACAATTGCAAATGGATTGAACTCCGCCCATTGGATAGCCTTGGCTACCAAATCTGGCCTCACCCATAAATTTAGTAATATATTTTTTTGATTTATTTTTAATTGATTTTAATAATCCATCATCCACCATATTCCAAAGTCTTCCAGAATCAAATTTCTTGGAAATTGATTTACGTAATGGATTTATCCTTAAATCATTATATATGAATGGAATTATATCATCTTCTGGAATGTAACCTGCACCGGTGAATAATCTCCAAAGGGGCGTTTTATCCATTCCTTCACCACTTAGGAAGTATGAAAATGTGTCAAAAAATTCCAAAGTAGGTTCACTAAGATTTAAATCTTTAACAATATCACATACTGAAGCTTCCTTATCGAATCCAACAGTCATAAGGTCTATAATTTTTGAAGTAACTAATAGTTTATCTTTATGAGGTATTACGGCGGTAGTCATCCATTCATGCATAGAAACTGGTATCTTATGAAGTTGGTCTGTTCTAATATAATATTCTCCATAAGGTTTGAAATTTGGAAGATACTGCGAATATTTATCCAAAAGTCTAGTTAATGGTCCGTTATTTAGCATGGTTATTGCATGAACTCCAATATCCACGGTGTACCCGTCAATAGTTTCACTTCGGCATAATCCTCCGATTTTATCGTTTTTTTCAAGTACTAATACTTCGTGACCTTCTTTTCCAAGGGCTAATGCTGAAAGTATTCCGGAGGTTCCTCCCCCTACAACTATGATTTTCATGTTATCACACCCTCCATTAGAAACTGTCTTTAATAGTGTTCCTAATCATAATGTAAACATAGAAACTATTATAAACTTTATAATACGCTATAATATGACGTTTGTATATATGTAAATATGTAAATTATATGATTATGTAAATTATTACTATTTGGTATAATTAATATGCTATAGTTTTATTTATAATTTTTTAAAACTTTAAATTATATTTTAAAATAGAAATTAATCTTAAATGAAAATGTATAAAAAATGTATATAATTAGAAGAATTGTACTATTGGGCTAAAATTACTCTAATTTTTTATAAACGTGAATATATCTAGTTAAACTCTTATGTACTTTTATAGAATACAATTCTACCAATTCTAAATTTAAATCCATAATACATGGTGCTGCAAAGGACATATAACCGCCTTTTTTTAATAATAAACATAATTTATCAAATATTTCAGACATATCTCCTTTTTTAGATGTGGAAATACCATAAGGTGGGTCAGTAACCATAGAATCTACTTTGGATATTTCCAAAGAGTTAATGTATGATTTAGCCTCATTTGCATCGAGTTGCTTTATACAAATTACTTTATCGTTTAAATCATATGTTTCTAAATTTAATTTGGTACCATTCACCATTTGATAGTCTATATCACTACCTATTAATTTACAGCCTAGTAATCCCGCTTCTATTAAAAAACCGCCCGTTCCACAAAATGGGTCATATAAAACATCATTTTCATTAACCCGGGATAAATTAACAATACATCGGGCTAATTTTGGTAATATACAACCAGGATGGAAATAAGCGCGCATATGTGGTCTATTATGCTCAAAATATTCGACATCTCTTTTTGACACAACTAGGGATAAATAAATTCTATCCTTTAATATCATAACTTTAACTATCCAGTCAGGATTCTTTAAATTAACTTTTAAATTTCCTTGCATTTTTTGGCTTATTATGCTTCCAATATGCCTTTCAATAGGCATAGTTTTTAAAGTGCTACTTTTATACAATTTTTGAACCCTAACTGCAAAAGAACCGCTTATTTGAGGAATTTCCATATTTTCAAGCAATTCATAAATGTTATTTATAACATTATCTGCATTTAGTACGTTTAAATCATTAATATCATTATCTTCACAATATTCTGATTCATAAAGTATTTTATGAGCTTCATTTACATAACCAGCTCTATTTATAATTTTAACTAAAGTTTCACAACTTAAATTTTCATCATATATGACGTAATTTGACTTATTCGGGTTTTCTTTGTTATGTACTGCATTATCCGAAAAATTACAAAATAAATTATCTTCGATATATTTTTGAATGTTTAATCCTTCAGAATTGGTTATTTTTTTTGAATTATCTTGCGTATAAAGTTCTAAAAGTGCTTTTAATTCTGCAAATGGTAATTCAATATGTTCCCCGCTTAATAGAAAAGCAGTTTTATAATTAAAATTATTTAAATTTCCTATTTTATTTTTAAAATCGTTTGATTTGGTTAATTTCGTGTTATTAGATAATATGTCCATATTTGCACCAATTATATTTAATATATATTTAATATAAATTTTAATTTGCATACTTCATAAATATATAATATATAAATATTAATGAATCCTACAATTGTTTAACAATAATGATATACTACATAATATATATAATTCTTTAAATATGTGTAATCTATAATAGAAATAATGCATAATATAAAAATAAATACAATTTATTATAATTTATCAGTAACTTAATCTTAGTAGTATATGGTGATTTATAATCTAATAATACACTTAATAAGGGATTTTATGAATTTATACATTTATCACGCTAAGCAATGTGACCCAAAACGTTGCACTGCTTTAAAAATGGGTAAGATGGGGTATGCAAAAATACTTACAAACCCTAGAAGACTACCGAGAAATGCCATATTACTTAACCCCTACGCTGAGAAAACAGTATCTTTTGAAGATAGGGATATTGTAGAAAAAAATGGGATTATGGCATTGGATTGCTCTTGGAAACAAGCTGAAGAAGTATTTAAAAAGACAAATTCAAAAACACAACGTAGTTTACCTTTTTTAGTTGCAGGAAATCCTGTAAATTATGGTAAACCTTGCAAACTTACGACTTTGGAAGCTACAATAGCCACTTTATATATTGCAGATTATAAAGAGGAAGCCTATAAACTTTTAAATGGTTTTAAGTGGGCTCACACATTTATAGAATTAAATAAAAAATTATTGGACTTTTACTGTGGTAAAACATCTGATGAAATTATTGAATTCCAAAAAGAGCTTTTAAAAGATGTTAAATAACCGAAAAACATAATAAATATAAATTTTTAATCAAAAATACCTTTTATTGATTTTTAATAATATAATATTATTTATATATCATAATGAATAATATCTTACTAAATTAATAATATTGGTACACTTTAAGTAATGCTTATATAGTACAATGGTAATGTTTAAATATCTTATGAAACAATACCTATGAAGATATTTATTATACATTATATTGCTATACAATTGTTATACAATATTTATTTATATTGGACGTGTATATTTATTATAAACAATGATAAATTATGATTTAGCATATAATTTTGAATTTTAAGTCTGAACAAATTTAAAATTGGATATAATAATAGATATTGAATAAAACACAATTAAATGGTGAAATTATGGCATTTGACGAAGCTATAAAAAGAGTTTTTACAAAAAAGATTTGCATGAAATGTAACGCAAGAAATGCTTGGAAAGCTACAAAATGTAGAAAATGCGGTTACTCAAATTTAAGACCTAAAGCTAAAGAAGCAAGAGCATAATCGAGCTACTTTAAATATAATTACTA
This sequence comes from Methanococcus voltae PS, assembly GCF_024807035.1. Classification (NCBI taxonomy): domain Archaea; kingdom Methanobacteriati; phylum Methanobacteriota; class Methanococci; order Methanococcales; family Methanococcaceae; genus Methanococcus; species Methanococcus voltae. The sequence continues at coordinate 113,023 of NZ_JANUCQ010000003.1, read as the reverse complement.
ATTTTTATATTTTTTATTAACTATTATCATATTTGTTTATTATTTTTGATTTTTAATTCGATTTACTTCGATGTAATTCAGTTGTAGTTTTAAATATTATATTTAATTCTTTCATTTATATTTATAAATATATAAATTTACAAATATAAATTTATAATATTTGTGGTATAATAATACTATCTCAGATATTTTATTTTAGTAATATTACTATTTTAGAATTTTTATCTATTGAGTATTATTTTTATAACTACATTTCATAAAAATGGTAAAATTAAATAAATAATAATATATATTATTAGTACAATGTTATATTAGATGTTTTAAAACGTCGCTAATTTTTCTGTTTTGAATTTGTTATCTTTCTATGCTATGAATTTGTAATCCGGGGTGATTACAGAGGATAGTATCGAAAAATGTCAAAACAATTTCTTCAATATAGTAACTATTATAATTAAAATCTTTAGATTGCTAACTTACTTTTAAAGTATGCTAGTAATAAATTAATCCGTATATTCTTAAATTGAAATATACTTAAGATTATTAATTTTGTTATTATTCTGAGATTTAAAATATGAAATATTAATATTTTCGAAGTTTTAGGCTATAAAAGTGAATTTAAAACCATTAATTTAAAAAAAATTCGCATTTTCGTGAATTTATGGGCATTTAAAATATAAGAAGAGTACACGGTTTAAATTTAATTTAATATTTACTTTTGAAACAAAATAGGAATATATAAAAATATCGCTCTATAAAATTATAAAAATAGAGACAATATTAAACATAAATCAAAATAATTAAACTGTAAAAGATGGCGTATAATTTTTATTATTCAATTGAATTATAAATTTGAGGTGAAATGGACATATGGTATAGAATAAAGGAGGTGTAAATTTGAAAAAAGCAATAGTATTTTTTATAATATTTTTATTGGCCATAGGGGCCACAAAATACGCATTTAGTGGAGAAAGTACCGAAGATTTAAAAATTGGCGACTTTCATCAGGAAAAAGCAATACTAACACTTATAATTTTAGTAGTTGCAGCAGCAATGTTTTTTACGGAAGCAGCACCATTAGCGGTAACGGCGATGTTAGTACCCGTAGCGCTGAGTTTTCCCGGTATAGATATACTATCGAGTGCAGACGCATTCAGCCAATTTGGAAACAAATGGGTAGTATTGTTCATGGCAGCTTTTATATTGGGTGACGCTGTGTTTAGAACCGGCTTTGCAGATAAAGTTGGACAATTAACCGTTAAAGGTGCAGGAAAAAATAAAAATTTATTATTAATACTGGTTATGACAGCAGTCGGTGGAATGTCAGCATTTTTATCAAATACTGGAACTACTGCGGTATTCATTCCTATTGTAATGGGCATATGTGCTTCGGCAAGTATACGACCGGGTAAAATATTGATGCCGATGGCTTTTGCAGCTTCTCTGGGCGGTACTATGACTTTAGTGGGTACGCCACCAAACGGTCTTGTAAACAGTACGTTAGAACAGGCAGGATTGGCACAATTAAGTTTCTTTGACTTTGCACAGATGGGTATTGTACTATTTGTTGCAGGAATTTTGTATTACGCAATAATAGGTCATAAATTTTTACCTGATTCAGATTCTGAGTCTACATTTGAGGAAGGCGATATTGTATATAGGCGAGAAAAAATGTGGGTTTCTATGCTTATATTCTTGTTTGTATTATTAGCAACGGTTTACAACGTAATTCCAATTACTACAGCATTTATGTTAGGAGCTTGTTTAGTAGTTATAACAGGCTGTATAACAATGCAAGAAGCGTTTAATAGTATTTCTTGGACAACTATATTCTTATTTGCAGGTATGTTGTCATTAAGTATTGCATTAACAAATACGGGTGCGGCAGCAATGATTGCAAACATATGTGTCGCGCATATTACATCACCAATGGCTTTATTGGCGGTTACATACGTATTAACGGCAATAATTACTAACTTCATGTCAAATACTGCTACAGCAGCTTTGGTAATGCCAATAGGATTAGCTTTGGCAGACGCGTTTGACGTAAGTGCTAAACCAATATTGATAGCAATAGCTATGGCAGCTTCAGCTTGTTTCCTTACACCAATTGCTACGCCACCAAATATGATAGTTTTGGGGCCCGGTGGTTATAAATTCAAGGATTACTTTAAAGCAGGCTGGCCATTACAGTTAATTTGTGGAGTATTGGTAATAACAGTAACGCCATTAATTTGGCCGTTTTAATAACTTAAAATTTAGATTATGGTTTAATCTAAAATAATTAAAATAATATATACCCAATCTTTTTTATTATAAATATTTTAAAAAACTTAAAATTAAATTATAAAATGATATAATAGTTTTAGAATTTATAAAAATAATAAAATTTATAAAAATATGCGATACATTATATAAAGTAAAGTAAATAAAGTAAATAAAGTAAATAAAGTAAAATAAATATTATAAAAAAAGTTTATTTTAAAGTGGATTTGATTAATTATCTATCCATAAGGTGTTTTCTTGAACGTAAACTCTCGAATTCTTCAATATATTTATCTCCAGTTTTAGCAGTTTTTGGTTTGCAAGTCGTGTATTTTTTCCAGCCTTCTTTCGGCTTAAATAATGTAACAACATTACCTACGATTGAAACAACTTCTGAATCTGTCGAATCCGTTATTATTTTGGCAATTTCGTCCTTTTCCATGCCTTCTATTGCACTTTTTCTGATTTTAACTTTTATAAGGCTTTTATCTTTTAGTTGCCTTCTTACTTCTTCTATAACCTTCTCAACGCCTTCTTTTCCAACCCAAACAACTGGTTCTATAGTTTGGGATTGACTTCTGAGTATTTTTTTAGCTTTTGAGGTTATAACTTTGTTATTTTCTTTTGAATCCATTATTATCACCGATAAATAACTATAATTTTAATATACATTATTATAAAAGTAATATATTAATATATTTAATTTTAAAGTCTTAACTGCCGTTATTTGACGTATTACAAATAACAAGTTAGATTTTAATATAATAGACATAGTATAATAGAATTATTTCTATAATTATTTATTATATAATATATATAATATACAGTTGATACTTATAAATTAATATCAAAATAATATTATTATATAAACAATGTATGTTTAATTATATATTCTTATTGAAAATTGCGATTATTTAAAATATTTAAGTTAAACATTTATTCTAATCTATATATTATAAAATTAGTATATAAACATATAATTATGTAATACCTACATAAGAATCATATAAAAAGTATGTTTTTAATTATTAAAGTTTATTTTTAGTATCTGGGAGCGATTAATATGGCAAATAAAAAAATTAAAATAAAATTAAACAACGTTGAAAAGGAATTTGAATCTAAGAACCCTTTAAAATTGAAAGAAGTTATAGAAGGGGCACCTTATCTTGAAAATTCAAACATAGCCATAATTAAAGGAGTTAAACAGGAAATATCTGAAAGTGCTATGAAATATAGGATAAAGACTACAGGAGGAGCTTTTATATTAAAAGTAACTGAGGAAAGTCCAGTAGTTGACTTTTGGAATAAAAACTATAAAAAGTTTGAAGATAAAAATTTAAGGTGGAAATCAGTTTCTGATGTAGCTTTTGGTAACATAACAATTGATTTAGATGTAAATACGGAATCAGCGGACTTTGATCGTTGGGACGTATTATTGAGTATTTCGGGTCTTGATAAATCAGAAGGTCATCTAGTATTCATGAGAAAAGATAATACTGAAGCGTATGGTCTTCATAATCCTAAATTAGGAATTTTAATTGGTGGAAAAAGACAATTGGCTAATTTAAAACCTTCTGATAAAATTATATCGATAGATTTACTAAGAGAATCAAAAGAATCTGTAGATTACGAAGTTACAACTGATTTAAATACTATAATAGAAGATGGATGGGAAATTTACACATACTGTGAATTAAACTTAAAAGGTCCTGCTAAAACAACAGAACACGCCCTATCCATCTTTGAAAATGGATATATTGAAGTTTCTCAAAGTTCAAACACGTTTATATCTGATTCAAGGTTACAAACTTTAAAAATAGATGATTTAAATACTTTACCTCGTGAAAAAGGTACTGTAACCGTTAGAAACACTGGCGTAGGTATGGGTAAAGTATACATTTACAAAGAAAGCAGAACTTCTTCATTATCACATACGAATGTTGGAAAAGTCGTAGATGGTCAAGAATTGATTAATTTTTCAACAAAAGGTATTGTTACAACAATTTCTAAGCCTGAACGTATTAATTTAATTGGAAAATCCATAAAAGATGCTTTAAAAATTTTAAACGAGTATGACATTGAATTAGAGAATAAAGAAGATTTCTCAAATTCAGATGTCGAAAAAGTAATTGTAGAGCAAACTCCTAATTATACATTAGACCTTTTAGATGCTAAAAAAGTCACCTTAAAAGCAGTGAATCCTGATAATATACTTCATATAAAGATATATGACAAAAAAGCGCCAAAAAGTGCTTGGTACTTTAGAAAATTAACGGGATTAACTACAAAAAGAATAGGTATTCTTAAGACATACTTTAAACACCAAGATATGGCGATGTTTGAAAGAAATTTAGAGTATGCAAAAGCTTTATTGCCTGAAAATACGCCAAAAGAAAAATTAGACGGAAATAAAATTGCTATTACAAACATGGTTAAGAAATACAAGGGCTATGCAGGAATTAGAACTAGTAGTAGTGATAAATATGGACCTACCGGGGAAACTTTCGAAGGTACAAACGTTGTAGGGGAAATTGTAAAAAATGAAGGTGTTTTAAAGAGTTTAAAGCCAAAAGATGAAATATACCTATATGAGGAAATTGAATAAAATAATTATATTTATACTTCTAATTTTTATCCTATGAAAAATTATTAATACTATTAAACATCATTTTGATATTTAATAAACATTATTTCTAAACATTAAAATATTTTTTAACTTCGCTATTATTTTTATAAATATTTAAGCTATTTTAAAATATGAATCAATAATTAAAACAATAATTAAAACAATAATTAAGTGATTGTCAAATTAATTTAAACAGTAACTGCAAGAATTGGGAGGAATTCTTTATGGAATGGAAAGCCACATGTCCTTATAATCCTAAATTAGATTTAAAGGACTGTTATTTATACGATACAACACTTAGAGACGGTGAACAAACACCTGGGATATGCTTTACAAAAGAGCATAAGTTAGATATTGCAAAAAAGCTTGATGATATGGGCGTTAAACAGATTGAAGCAGGTTTCCCTGTAGTATCTGCATCTGAAAGGGATATTATCAAGACTATATCTTCCGAAGGTTTAAATGCAGAAATTTTGGCGCTTTGTAGGGTTGTAAAAGATGACATCGATAAGGCTTTAGAATGCGATGTAGACGGTATTATTACATTTATTGCAACATCGCCCATGCATTTGAAATATAAATTACATAAAGAATTGGATGAAGTAGAACAAATGGGAATGGATGCTATCGAATATGCGAAAGAACATGGACTTTTCGTGGCTTTTTCCGCAGAAGATGCAACAAGGACTCCTATTGAAGATATACTTAGAATTCATAAAAATGCAGAAGAGCATGGAGCAAATAGGGTGCACGTAGCAGATACTGTGGGATGTGCTACACCTCAAGCTATGCATTTCATATGTTCAGAATTAAGTAATACTCTTAAAAAAGCACACATTGGCGTACATTGCCACAATGATTTTGGTTTAGCAGCCATTAACTCCATATATGGACTTATGGGTGGAGCAAAAGCTGTATCTACTACTATAAATGGTTTAGGAGAACGTGCAGGGAATGCACCTTTAGAGGAGTTTGTAATGACTTTAAAGGCACTTTACGAGCACGATATGGGTTTAAAAACTGAAAAACTGAAATCTTTATCCCAAACTGTTGAAGAATACTCTAAAATAAAGTTAGCAGAAAATAAACCAATAGTTGGTAATATCGTATTCTATCACGAAAGTGGAATTCACGTGGACGCTGTTTTAGAAAATCCATTAACATATGAGCCGGTATTACCTGAAGTAGTTGGACAAGAGAGAAAAATCATATTGGGCAAACATTCTGGTTGTAAGGCAGTAGCAAGCAGATTAATGGAGCAAGGAATTGAAACAGATAGGGAACATTTATGGGAAATTGTTAAAAAAACTAAAGAAACCCGTGAAAGTGGCGTAGAAATAACCGATAACGTATTTAAAAACATCGTACACCAAATATTGGATGATAAAAAATAGATTACATAATTTAAATAATTATCATATAATATTATTATAAATAGGGGAATTAATTAAATATTATATAGAATTATCGTAATTAATATAGTATTTATAAAAAGTAATTGTGATAACATGTTTGATTTGATATCTATAATAGGAATACTCATTGTAGCAGTCATAATTTGGGTATTATTAAGTTTATTCTTTAAAACAATGAAACTAATGATTAAACTTGGTTTAATTTTGGTTATTGTATTAGTTATAGCTCATTTTGTATTGGGTATTTTCTAAATTTTTTATTTTATATTTTTTTAATATATTTAAATTAACAAGGGTATACTAACGGCATTTATAAAATTTTTTTAATGAATCAAAAACTTTTAATTTATCAGATAATAGCTATCAAAGCTTAATTTATCAGATAATAGCTTATAATTTAGTGTATGTCCAGTATATCTCAATTATATCACTATTATATCACTATTATCAGATGAGGGAAACCATTATATACTTGTACTACATAGTAAAACTGCTCGGTATTTAGGAAAGATTAATAATATATTTATTAGTTCTACGAATCCATAATCGTCAGCTATTCGAACGATGGATCATATTAGAAAAAGAGGTGTTTACATGGTAACAGTTTACGAAGTATCTCCAAATGAATTAATTGAAAAATTAGCAGAAGAATTAAAAGAAATGGGCGTTCAAGAGCCAGAATGGGCATTATATGTTAAAACAGGTGCACATAAAGAAAGAAGACCAGACGATTCAGACTGGTGGTTTGTAAGATGTGCTTCAATCTTAAGAAAAGTTAACATGAACGGACCAGTTGGCGTTGAAAGATTAAGAAGTGCTTACGGCGGAAGAAAAAACAGAGGATGTGCTCCTGAAAGATTCGTAAAAGGTAGCGGTAACATCATCAGAAAAGCTTTACAGGCATTAGAAGCAAAAGATTTAATCTTAAAAGCTGAAAATGGCGGTAGAATCATTTCACCAAAAGGACACGCATTATTAGACAACGTGGCTAAAAAAGTTTCAGATGCTTCAAACGAATAATTATTCAACACTAAAAAATGATTGCATTTAAATTTAAATTTTTAATTAAACCTTTAAATAAACTTTTAAATTTAAAATACTGTTATATATTGGCAAATATACAATTATATAATTTTAAAGCTTTTAATTATTTAAATGGCTAATATTATATAGTTACATAGATAATTATAATACAAGAGTTACAATATAATTATATTAATGTAACGTAATAAATTCAATATTATGCAATTATTGATTGGTAGTTGGTGATTAGATGGACCCTGAAGAGATAAAAAGGCAAAAGTTAGCAGAAATGCAACAAAAAATTCAAAATGACCCTGAAGCTCAAGCACAAATGCAACAGCAACTTGAAGAACAAAGGGCACAACAAGAAATGCAAAAACAAAAGATAATGAGACAAATATTATCTGAGGAAGCAAGGTCAAGATTGGCAAGGATAAAAATGGCAAAACCTCAATTTGCAGAACAAGTTGAGTACCAATTAATTCAATTAGCACAATCTGGAAGATTGCCTATTCCTTTAGACGATAACAACTTTAGAGTTATTCTTGATAAAATTCATGAAAGCGCTAAACCTAAAAGAAGTTTCAGCATAACAAGACGTTAACTTTGTGAGACCATGGATGCAATTAATACAAATAATTTGAATAATAAGGCTCATGTATTGTTTAGTGGTGGTAAAGATAGTTCATTATCGGCTATAATTCTAAATAATCTAGGATACGATATAGAATTAGTAACCATAAATTTTGGAGTTTTGGATTCCTATATTCATGCTCAAAATACTGCCAAAATATTAAATTATTCTCATAAAGTTATAAGCTTGGATAGCGAAATTCTTGAAAAATCTGTTGATATTATCTTAAATGATGGATTCCCATCAAATGGAATACAATACATTCACAAAGAAACATTGAATATTATTTCTGATGATTTTGAAGTTATTGCAGATGGTACGAGAAGAGACGACAGAGTCCCTAAGCTAAGCCACGCAGAAGTTCAAAGTTTAGAGATGAGAAAGGATATTCAGTATATAACTCCACTTATGGGTTTCGGACATAAAACTTTAAGAAATCTTGTTAATAGTTATTTCGAAATTTCAGAAAAAGAGAGTGAAGAACTCTTAAAATCGGATTATGAAACCGAAATAAGGGCAGTATTGAGGTCAAGAGGCGAAAATCCTTTGGATTACTTCCCTAAACACATCCAATCAAGAGTGATCGGATTAAAAAAGAGGTGAATTTTATGGCAAGCAATAAACCATTAGGTAAAAAAATAAGATTGGCTAAAGCTTTAAATCAAAACAGAAGAGTACCTTTATTCGCAGTAGCTAAAACAAAAGGTGCAGTAAGAAGCCACCCAAAAATGAGAAACTGGAGAAGAAAAAACCTTAAAAAATAATTGAATAGTTATTTTATATTTGATTATCTTTTTTATATGACTTATTTTTAATTCTTTATTTTTTTATTATTATTTTTTTATTAATTAACGCATATTTAATTATTCTAACATTTTGGACACATTTACAATTTTAAAAAGTGATTTTATAATATATTCTCCTTTTTTTGATAAATAATAATTTCCTTTTTCGAATTTTTGAAATATAATGCCCGAATTTTGGAGTTTTTGTAAATGAAATAGTAAATTGCCAGATTTTAATCCTGTAATGTTTGAAAGCTCTGAAAAACTATGATTTGCATATAATAGTGATTTTGCGATTTTTAACCTGTGAATATTTGAAATTGGTTCTAATATTTCGTAGATTTCTTTTTCTGCAATATTTGCAAATTCTTTGATTTCTTTTTCTGTATCTTTAACGCCTAATGATTTTATAAGGGCGTGCTGTTTTTCAAAAGCGTCACTATCTTCATATTTACACTCTTTGTTAAATAATGGTATTTTTTTGCTTAAACTACTTCTATTTTTATAATGTTCTACAAATTCATCAGGGCTATCTCCTTCAAAATCTAAAAATTTGTTTTTCTTTAAAAATTTTTTAAACTCAGCCATGTACTTTTTTTTCAACTTTTCTTCATTCTGTATATTTTTATATAATTCATCACCGCTATCTTTATCTTTTTCATATTCCTCATCTTCTTCAAGTGAATTTAACTCCACATTTTCTATTAGTTCATTTAATTTCCCATATAGTTTTACTATATCTTTTTTAATATCTTTTATTGATTCATAATCTATATTACATTCCCGTTCTTTTTTCATATTCTACCTGAGATTTTGATATCAGTTATAGTATTTTTATTTATTTTTAAAGTTTCATGATATTTAATAATTAATAGGTTATTTAAATATACCAAATTTTAATCTTGACTATTTCACTGACAATTAAGTATATGTTTACTTCATCGAATATATAATTCAAGTATATTATATCTCAAATAAAGAAAATTTGAAAACTACTAAGATACTATTAAACTATAAAAAAAATATTTGGTGATATTATGGAATCTTGTAATAAAAATGAAAATTGTAATTGCCCTAACGTACAGTGTCCTCACTATGGTAACTGTAAAGACTGTATAAATGCACATTTAGAAGGCGGTACTCCGGTATACTGTATGGCAAAATTATGCAATAATAAAGATAATTAATTTTATTAATTTGTGGCTTGTCAATATTGTAATTACAAATATTTGTTATATTACAATATTTTTAACATATTTATTTTTAAATTATTATTATATTTAGTATAATTATTATGTACCTTTTTCAATGATTTAAACTCTCAGATATTACTATTTTAAAAAATATATTAAAAATAAATTTATTTTAATTAAAGTAGTTCTTAATAGATTTCTTTACATCCTTATTCGATATTATGTTTTCTAATGAAAATTATAAATATATTGATTACCATAGTATGGGGTGCTATAATCTAAACATTAAAAAATATGATTACCCTATTAAAAATCTTAATATATGAGGCCAAATATGACAGAGTCACAAGAAAATATGATAAAGCAACTTTCAGATGCTGTTTTAGATATGGATGAAGATTTAACAGAAGAATTATCTGATACATATATTAAAAATGGATACAACGCATTCGAAGGAATTTCAAAAGGATTGGCAGATGGAATGAACAGAGCAGGTGTTATGTACGAAGAAGAAGAATACTTCATACCTGAATTATTAGTATGTTCCGATGCAATGTACAAAGGATTGGATATTTTAAAACCTCATTTACAATATTCAGAAAATGACGAAAAAATGAAAGCAGTAGTTGGTGTCGTAGAAGGGGATACTCACGACATTGGAAAAAACTTGTTTAAAATAATGTTAGAAACACAAGGTTTCGAAGTTTATGATTTAGGTAGAGATGTACCACCTATTGAATTCGTAGAGAAAGCTAAGGAAGTAAATGCGGATGTAATTGGATTATCAACACTTATGACAACTACAATGGATAACATGAAAGTTGTTATCGATATCTTAAAAGAACAAAATATGAAAGACAATACCATCGTAATGGTTGGTGGCGGTCCTATCTCACAAAGCTTTGCTGATAAAATTGGCGCAGATGGTTATGCTCCTGAAGCTTCAAAATCTGCAAGAATTGCAAAAGAATTAGTTTCAAAATTAAAAGATTCAAAATTGAATTAATGAATTAATTCTTGAATTTACTTTTAAATTAATTTTTAAATTTAAAATTGATATTTAATATTTAATATTTAGCATTGGCATTTAATTTAATAATTAAGTAATTAAATCTAATTAAATCTAATTAAATTGTGATATAGATGATTAGCGATACAATGACCCCGGCTCAAAGAGCCAGGGCAAAATCAAACGGTGAACCAATCGATAGATTACCATGTAATCCAAATATTGGAAATGGTATTGCAAGAATTGCAGGCTATAAGATTTCAGAATTTAATAGCAATTCTGATGCTTTAGCGGACGCTGTTATAAAATCTTACAAGATGTTTGGAATGGATGGTACGAGAGTTTTTACCGATTTGTTCTTAATAGCTGAGGCAATGGGTGCAAAAGTTAATAAACCCGAAGATAACACTGCAGATTTGGAAGAACCTGCAATTGACGATATTTCAAAAATAGACGATTTAAAAGTAATCGACCCGTACAAAGATGGTAGAATACCCATACATTTAAGGGCTATGAAAAAAGTTAAGGACGAAATTGGCGACGAAGTTTCAGTAACTGCTTCAGTTGTAGGTCCATTTACAAATGCCTTCTTTTTAATAGGTATCGAAAAAATGACCAAAATGTTATTAAAAGACCCTGAATCAGTTCACAAATTATGTGAAATTTCATTAAAAAGCTGTATGAAATTAACTGATGCGGCTTTAGAGCAAGGGGTAGGAGTTACAATCTCAGAACCTTTATCTTCTTGTACTGTAATAAGTCCTAAACACTTCAGAAATTATTCTGCACCATACCTTAAACGTTTAATTGATTATATGAAATCAAAAGGTGTGGGAAATATTGTATTACACATTTGCGGTAAAACTGACCCAATATGGGACGATTTAGTAGATATGGGTGTTAATGTATTAAGTATTGATGATATTGCCGATTTAAAACTTTGTGCTGACAGAGTGGGCGATAAAATGGCTGTTGCAGGTAACGTTGACCCTTCCGCGATAATGTATGCAGGAACTAAAGAGCAAGTTAGGAAAGCAACTTTAAAAAGCATTAAAGAAGGTTACATGGCTAAAAAAGGCTTTATTATAATGTCTGGATGTAGTTTACCTGTGGAAGTTCCTATTGAAAACATACAAACTATGATGGATACAGTAAGAGAAGTAGGATGGCCAGTAACTGATGAAAAATTAGAAAAATTAATGGCTATTACAAAATACGAGTAATTTAAAAAATAATTTTAAATCAAAAACTAAAAGCTAAAAACTAAAAATTAAAATAATTATCAAATAAATTATCGATTCAATATATTATGTTATTAGTTAAGTCTCTCAATCTTTAATTATAACGTTAATATCAGTAAATATAAATTCAATAGCAATTTAAAATCCATATATTACATATTTTAATAAATATCGATTATTTAAATAATTCTTTAGTTTTGGTTTAATTTAATTTAATTTAATTTTTAAATCCAATTAAAAAACGTACACAAAATTATTTATTAGTAGCATGAGGCAAACTATGAAAGATAAGATGACTCCTCTTCAAAGAGCTAAAGCAAAAGCAAACGGCGAAGCAGTTGATAGGTTACCTTGCAACCCTAACCTTTCAAACGGTATTGCAAGAATTTCAGGTTGTAAAATTTCAGATTTTAATAAAGACCCAAGAGCTTTAGCGGACGCTGTTATAGCAACCTACAGAAGATTTGGTGCAGATGGAGCTAAAGTATTCACCGATTTATTTTTATTGTCAGAAGCTATGGGCGCTAAAATGAAAATGCCTGACGATGACACAGTTGATTTATTAGAACCTGCAATAAATGATATCTCAGAAATTGATAAAATACCTTTAATTGACCCTTACAAAGATGCAAGATTACCTATTCACTTAAAAGCAATGGAATATGTTCACGAAGAATTAAAAGACGAAGTTCCATGTACGGCACTCATTGTAGGTCCATTTACAAATGCTTGTTTTATCATCGGCGTTGAGAAAATGACTAAATTAATGATAAAAGACCCTGAATCAGTTCACAAATTATGTGAAATATCCCTAGAAAACTGTATCAGATTCACCGACGCAGCTATAAAAACTGGTGTGGGTATAAGCATTGCAGAACCTATGGCTTCATGTACTGTTATAAGCCCTAAACACTTCAGAGAATACTGTGCTCCATATTTATCAAAATATGTAGACTTTGTAAAATCAAAACTCAATGGTGTTTCAATCCACATTTGTGGTCAAACTAAAGCAATATGGACTGATATAGCAGATATGGGTATTAACGCATTTAGTATTGATGATATAGCAGATATGGAAGACTGTGTTAATACAATAGGGGACAGAATGGTAGTAACAGGTAATGTTGACCCTTCAGCAGTAATGTATGCGGGAACTAAAGAAGAAGTAAGAAAAGCTGTTATAAAATCCGTTCAACAAGGTTACAAAGCTAAAAAAGGCTATGGAATTATGTCCGGATGTGGCTTACCTGTAGAAACACCTATTGAAAATATAGACGTTATGATGGATACTGCTAGAGAAATAGGATGGCCAGTAACTGATGAAAAATTAGAATATTTGTTAAGCATTAACAAATATGAAGAGTAATTTGCAATTAAATTAATTGCAAAATGGAATTTTATAATTATATCTAATTTATTATTTTTAATTTTAATATTTTTTATTAAAATTAGATTATTTTTAATGTATTTTAAAGAATTTATTTGAAATTTACTTAATTACTTAGAAGTATTCTAAATTACGATTAAAATTACAATTACAACATACCATATTGTACATATTAATATACCCTATATCAACATGTTACGGTGATTATGTGATATCCCCTAAAGAACGATTAAAAGTAGTTTTAAAAGAGAAAGAAACCGTAGATAGACCTCCCTGCATATGTCCGGGCGGTATGATGAATATGATAGTCAAAGATATCATGGATATTACAAACATATATTGGCCAGAAGCTCATAACGACCCTCAAAAAATGGCGGATTTAACATATAGATTATATAAAAATGGCGGATTTGAAAATGTTGGCGTTCCTTTTTGTATGACTGTAGAAGCAGAAGCTATGGGTGCTAAAGTTAAAATGGGCACTGAAATAACTGAACCAAGAGTTACAGAATATCCAATAAATTCAGTAACTGAATATATGAATTTAACTGAAATTTTATCAACTAAAAAAGATGAAAAAGATGAAAATGGAAATATAACTCGGGAACAAGTAATATTAGACTCTATAAAAATTTTGAAGAATAAAGATAAAGATGTACCCGTGGTTGCAAATTTAACTGGCCCTGTAAGTGTGGCTTCATCATTAATGGAACCAATTACATACTATAAAGAACTTAGGTCTAAACCAGAAAAGGTACATGAATATATGGATTTTGTTACTGATAACTTAATAAAATTTGGTAAAGCTCAATTAAAAGCAGGTGCTGACGTTTTAGCAATTTCTGACCCGAGTGGTACCGGTGAAATATTAGGCCCTAAAATGTTCAAAGAATATGCTATGCCTTATTTAAATAAATTAATAGAAGAAACACAAGATTATGCTCAAACAGGTACAATAATACACATTTGTGGTAGATTAAAAAGTATATACGGCGAAATAAAAACTTTAGAAAGTGATGCAATCAGTTTTGATTCAATAACTGATGTAAAGCAAGTTGTTGAGAATGTGCCGGGTAAAGCAATCATGGGTAATGTAAGTACATTTGCCTTAGAAAACGGTAATCCTGAATCTATAGGTAGAATGAGCAACGCATGTATGAAGTTTGGAGTAGATATTTTATCTCCTGCATGCGGTATTGGCGTTAGGACAAAATTAGAGAATATTCAAGCAATGGTAAATACAGCAAAAAATTCCTCTAATTCAAATTTAAAGAACTAAAAATATTACAATAATAAAAAATAAAAATCTAAAAATCTAAAAATCTAAATTTTTATATAACTACATTTAGAGGCTTAAAATGGCAATAATTACAGTAATTAATTCAAACATTGAAAATAATATGTTAAAATTTGACAATGGTGAATTACTACTTAATATTCTCCAAAATAATAGTTTAAAGGTAGAAAGTCCATGTGGCGGTGCTGGAACTTGTGGAAAATGTAAAGTTAAAATTTTAAATCAAAATGAAACCAACGTTTCAAAACCTTCACCTGAAGAATTAAGATACCTTTCAGAGGATGAATTAAGCTCTGGAATTCGTTTAAGTTGTTTAACTTATGTATATGATAATTTAACCGTGGATTTACTTAGTGAAGCTAATTTATCCAATAATGAAGAGAGTAGCTCCCATAAAATTTTAGCAGATGGATATATTCCAGAATTTAAGTACAATCCAAACATTATGAAGATATCTTGCCCCCTAAATAAAGATACGCTAAAAATGATGGATATTGAAAATTTAAAGGATAAAAATATTAAAACTTTTGAAGAAATCTTTTTGAAATTATTGCATGATGGTGTTAACAAAAGATACGCTAAAAATGATGAATATTGTTTAGATATTACTAAATTAAATTTAAATTTAAATAATTTAAATATCCTACATTCAATACAACAATTATCTGAATTACTATCTAAAAATTTAAATCAAGAATCCGAAATAGTTATTAATGCAATTTTTTCAGAAAATAACTTATTAGGACTAGAAATTCAGGAAAAAGAAAATTTAAACGAAAATAATTCAACAGATTTGGATTCAAATTCAACACATGATTCTAATTGCTATGGGGTGGCTATAGATATAGGTACAACTACTGTAGTGTCTTCTTTAATAGATATAAAAAATGAAAAAGAGCTTTGTTCCGAAAGTAGAATCAATCCTCAAAAACAATATGGTTTAGATGTACTTTCAAGAATAGATTTTACAAAGAAGAATGAAAAAGGTTTAAAATTATTACATAATAGTATAATCTCTTGTATTAATGAAATGATAACTGATTTAGCTCAAAAACAAGGAATATCTAAAGAATCTATTTACGAAGTTGTAATATCTGCAAATACTACGATGTTACACTTTTTAATAAATATTGATGCAAAAACAATTGGTAAATCTCCTTATTTGCCGATATTCTTAAATTCAAAGTATTTAAAGGCAACTGATTTAAATATCGATATTTCAAAATTTGGTAAGATGTACTGCTTACCTGGCGTTTCTGGATATATTGGTTCAGACATAGTTGCTGGGGTAGAAGTATCCAATTTAGAAAAAACCGATAAATTGGTATTGTTTATAGATATTGGTACCAATGGGGAAATAGTTTTATCAAATCATGGTGAATTATCCGCATGCTCTTGCGCAGCCGGTCCTGCGTTAGAAGGTATGAATATTAGTTGTGGTATGAGGGCAGCAAACGGTGCGATAGAAGGTTTTAAATTCAAAGAAACTGAAAAAAATGAATCTACCAACAAAAAAGATTTAAAAGATTTAAATGCCGATATAAAGGTAATTGGAGATTGTGAACCTTCGGGAATTTGTGGCAGTGGTATTTTAGATATTATTTCTGAAATTGTAAGAGTTGGATTGGTGAATAAGACTGGACGTATAAAATCGCCAAATACTATGAATGAACTCTATAGGGATAGAATCATTGAAAAAGAGGGCAAAAGAGCTATATTAATTTATGCTAATCCGCATTCAAACGATAAAGACATCTATATATCTCAAAATGATATTAGACAAGTTCAATTAGCTAAAGCAGCAATAGTATCGGGTTTTGAAGCCTTACTGAATGAATTAAACGTTTCAATGCAAGATTTGGATGAAGTTATAGTTGCAGGACAATTTGGAAAACACCTTAGTGAAGATAGTTTAGCCGGAAGTGGTATAATACCTAAAGAATTAAAAGATAAAGTTCGATATATTGGTAATTCTTCCAAAATAGGTGCTTTAATGTGTTTATTATCTAAAGATTCTAGAAAAAATATGGAAAATGTAGCAAATAAGATAAAATACTGTGAATTATCTACTAAAGACGGTTATGAAGATTTATTTATCAAAGCTTTAAATTTTAACAAATAATAATCTTAATAATCTTAATAATCTATAGTAGCCCAAATAAAATAACATAAAATAAAAATCAATTAAAATATGAATTATTTAATTAATTTGAACTTAAGGGGTAAATTATGAACAAAATAAAAATAGACGTAATATCAGGGTATTTAGGTTGTGGAAAAACTACATTCATTCAAAAATTAATTAAAGCTACAGAAAATGAACGAATTGTAATCATTGAAAATGAATTTGGGGATATTGGTATCGATGGGGATATATTAAGAGATAAAGGTTTAGACGTTGTAGAACTTGAAAAAGGATGTATTTGTTGTACTTTAAAATTAAACTTTTTAAAATCTCTTAAAGATATCGTAGAATATATGAAACCTACTAGAATTATTGTGGAGCCTACTGGAATGGCTCTTTTAAGTCAAATACTTGGTATCGTACTTGATGAGAATAACAAGGAGATTCAGGACAATTGTAAGTTAAATTCTGTAATTACTGTGGTTGATGGTGAAAATTACTTAGACCAAGTTGAATTGTTCGGTGATTTTTTTAATGACCAAATAAGGAATGCAGACAAGTTAATTATCAGTAAATCTCAATATATAACCCAAAATGAATTAGATAATATTGTAAATTCCTTAAAAGAACTAAATGATAATGCAATACTTATTTCTGAAAATTGGGATAGTATAGATTCTGATAAATTTTTAAAAATCATTGATGATAATAAAGAAACAATTTCAAAAGAACTTTACATTGGAGATGTTCACAAAGCTATGCAAGGCGTTTCAAGTGTTTTAGTCAATTTTAACAATCCTTTAAATGTTGAAGCTTTTAAAAATGCTGTAGAATCTTTAAAATCTAATAATTATGGATTAATTATGCGAGGAAAGGGATATATTAATTATATGGATGATAAAAATCCTGAAGTTAGACGTTATGCAGAATTTAACTACGTTGGAAATAACTACGAACTTGAAAATTTAAATACTAAAAAATCATCCGAAATTTGCATAATTGGTAAAGATTTAAAAGAAAAAGAAATCCTAGATTTATTTAAATTTTAATATATATCATTTTTATTTTTTAATTATTTTAGTTTATTTTAGTTTATTTTTTAATTTAATTAATTTTTAGTTATTAATAAATCTAATGCCCATATTATATATATTAGTTAGATATAATAGAATTACGAGAGACTTGGTGATAACACTTATTGAACCGAAAATTGATTAATAATGGCTTAATTCAATTTTGAGGTACTATTATGTTATCGAAAGAAAATATATCTAAAATGATGAAATACAGATGGGTAATGTTTGCAGTTCTTGCAATAGTTTATTTCTTTGTTTACTTCCATAGAACATCTCTCGCAGTTATGGCTGGAGATTTAATGAGCACTTTCGGCGTAGGCGCTGGACAAATAGCTTTATTGGGTTCTGTATACTTCTATGCTTATGCTTTAATGCAGATACCTTCTGGTGTTTTAGCAGATAAGTACGGACCTAAAAAAGTTGTTTCAGTATTCACCTTAGTAGCTGCTGTTGGTGCTTTATTAACTGGTATAGCAACAGATTTCAATATGGTAATCTTAGGTAGATTATTAATTGGTATCGGTGTAGCTGCAGTATATATTCCAATTATGAAAGTACTTGCAACCTGGTTCAGAAAAAACGAGTTTGCAACACAAAGTGGTGTAATGTTAGCCGTAGGTAACATTGGTGCTTTATCAGCAGCGGCTCCTTTAGCTATGTTAAACACTTCATTAGGTTGGCAAACCGTATTCTTGGGATTAGGTGGATTTTCAGTATTATTGGCAGTTTTATCCTATATTTTCATTAAGGATAGACCTTCAGACAAAGGATTCCCTACAATAGCAGAAGTTGAAGCTTTAGAAAGTGGTAAAGAGGTTTCAAAAATCGCTGTAGAATCTCAAAAGGCTGAAGCACCTAAAGCTGAGAATAATATTGGCATTAAAGATGCTATGAAAATGGTAGTTAAAGAAAAATCATTCTGGGCATTAGGTATTTGGTTCTTCTTCTTCTACGGCTCTTTAATGGCTTACCAAGGTTTATGGGCAGGTCCATACTTCCAAGATGTATTGGGCTGGGATAAATTAACCTATGCAGGACTTTTAATGTTTATAGGTTTAGGTCTTATCTTTGGATGTCCAGTTGCAGGTTACTTAGCAGATAAAGTTTTAAAATCAAGAAAAAAGACTTTAATAATTGGTACCGTACTCTACACTGCATTATGGTTTGCAATATGGGCTTTGACTGGCGTAGATAATCCGTTGATTTACCAAGTGTTATACTTCTTATTTGGTTTCTTCGGCGGTTTCTTCGTTGTATCATATGGTCAGGTGAAATCATTATTCCCTATATCAATTGCAGGTACTTCAACAGCTATCTTAAACTTCTTCCCATTCGTGGGTGGTGCAGTATTACAACAAGTTTGTGGTGCTATAATTGCAAGTTATGGTATAACAGCAGCAGGTGGCTTTACAATAGCAGGTTACCAAACAGCATGGTTAACTTTAGCTATTGGAATGGCAATAGCAACTGTTTCAGTGTATTTCTCAAAAGAAAAGGGTTTATAATTAATGATATTTGTTGAAAAAAATAATATGATTCAATTGATTGAAAATTAATTAAGATTATAGCAACCCCAAATTATTTCAAATCAGTTAAAAATGTTATTAATTCAACTAAATCATAATTAAATCCCAAAATTTTATTTTTATTTTATTTATTTTCACTTAATTTTAGATATATAGGAATAACATTGGAATTTAAACAATTAATGGCGTTATTGTTTAAGTTGGTGAAATTATGGATTCTAACAGTAAAGAAAATTCGGATTTTAAATGTATTAGTGATAATTTCGAAACAATACCTGATTCGATAGCTAGTGATTTTAAATTCCCTGAAGCACACAACAACCTCCAAGACATGATTAATTTATCAAAAGCTATGAAGGAAGTTAAAAAAGACATGTTTTGTAGACTTCCTTTCTGTAATACAATAGAAGCTGAAGCATTTGGTGCAATTATTAAATTGGGAGATAATAAATACGGTCCAAGGGTTGATAGGTATTTAATAAATTCAAATGAAGAATTGGCGGATTTTGAAACTATTTTGGATATAGATTTGAGCATGAAAAAAGGTAGAATAAATAATGTAATAACTGCAACTCAGGAATTGGTTAATTCTGGGGAGTATGTTATATTAAATATTTGCGGACCTTTTACGGTAGTTTCTGCATTAATGGACCCCAAAATATTCTACAAAGAACTTAGAAAAAATCCTGAAAATGCCCAGAAGTTATTAAATTATATTGAAGAAGGTATTATAAATTACATGGTCGAAGGGGCAAAAAGTGGTGCTAAAATTATATCTTATTCTGATTCTGTAGGTACATTAGATATTGTAGGTCCTAGAATTTTTAAAAAATATAGTGGAATATCCAATAAACGAATAATTGAGCAATATAAATCAACCATGGAAGGATTAGCAGATTATAATCCTATATTACATGTTTGTGGTAAGTTATCCTGTTCATTTGAAAATGTCGATATGTATTCACAATGTCCTGTAAACTGTAACACAACTACTAAAAATTACGGTGAAGTTTTATTAGATATTACAAGTTCAAATGATACAAGTAAAAATAAGACTACTACAGTATTGGGTAACGCATGTATAAAAAAGACACGTTCTAGGTTAAAAAATAGTATAATTTATGAATTAAAGTAAAATAATTATTTTTTACTTTTAAATATCGTTTTTATTGTATCCTTTTAGCGATATTCGATTGGTATTTCCGTAGGGTTTTCTAACTATTAACCCATATAACTCTAATTTTCTAATCGTTCTGGAAACCTTTACCTTTGAAAATCCTGTTTCTAAAACAATTTTGTTTTGTAATAATTCCTTATTTTCGCTATCGTACAATAAATTATATATTTTTAATTCATCTTCTTTTAAATTCTTTAATTTTTTCTCATCAACTTTAAATTCTTGATTTTTTAAATCTTCTTTTTTAATCTCAGTACTGGTTTTCTCAAGTTTATCAATTTTATCAATTTTATCAATTTTTTCTATTTTATCTTCAAATTTACTTTTAATTTCCTTTTCAACTTCTTTTAGTGGTTCTATTTCTTCTTTAATGTTCCAAGGGGTGTTATTTAAATTTCCAAATTCTACATTTTCCTCAAATTCTAGATGAGAAGGTTCTTCTTCAAAATAATTTAAATTTTCGTTTTCCATTGTTTTTACGGTTTTTCCACTGCCAATTTGAAGTTGTTCAACAGTACGATTATTAATTTGTGATTCGTCCAAATTTTCATTGTTTTTACGGTTTCCACTGTCTAAACTCTTTATTAACTCGTATTTAATGTCACCAATACAGGTAAGTTTTGAAAAGCAATTTGTGGCAATAGCTGAAAGCGCTAACATCAATATTACTTCATTAAGCGGATACATTTTTGGCGTGGCTATTGCTACAGGGTCTCCATTACCAATGGCTACTGAAACGGAAGTAATTCCTTTTGAAAACAGCAGTATTGATATGGAAAATACCGAACCTGCTAGTATAACCGCATATGCCAAATCTTTTTTGTTCATATTACCACTTAGTATGATTTATAATAGTTTAGTTGTTATATTGATTACCTATTTTTGTATTTCCATAACCTTTTGAATTATGATTTTGAGTTTGAGGATTTAAATTTTTTTGAACGGTATTGTTTAAATATTCTTTTTGTTCAAGTGATAAGTTTAATTGACTAATTTCTTCGTCAGATAATGAAACAAACTGATAAATTTCAAATATTTTTTCCATTTGTTGTTTTGATAAATTTAAATTACTTATATCTTCGTACGTGTAAATTCTATATACAATATGACGTGCTGATGAATTTTGAGTATACCCAATATCTGGCACTAAAACCCAATTTAATTCTTTATCATCTTTGTTCAAAATCTTATTTAATTTTTCATAAACCGATTTGTTCATGATGTGTATGTTACCTTGTGCATCATAGACCACACTATCGGGGTATTCCTCGGAAATATTTATGAGCGCATACTTTATTTCTACATCTAAAGAATCTCCAGGTATTGTAGATACATATAATTCTCCGCTACCAACTTTATAGGGGGGTGAAATGTCTTTGAAATTTTCATCCAAATTATCTCCAAATACATTCCATAATATGTTGGCAGATATCATTGCCCCACTAACAAATGCAATGATGCATATTAAGGTTACAAGAATTATTTTCTTCATTTTATTTACCTCCCAGCATATTTAGGGTGAAATACACTTTATACGTTATGTTGAAACGAGTTTTGAGTAATTTTAAATCTTGAAACCACTATTCTAAATTACAAAATAACTGAAACGAGTCTATATTTTTAATTTTTAAAAGTAATTATTAACTTATATATTATATACTTAACGATTTAGTTGTATTTTAACCAATCTATAACATTATTTTAAAAATTCATTGCATTTTAAAAATAAATTATAAAATAGAGTTTATAATATAGTGTTTCAACTAAGTATTATTCGGGAGCAAGTCCCGGGGGCCAATAAATGAGTAAATTTACAAAGATTACAGCGTCCTTATTGGTCATGTCAATTTGTATTGCAGGAGTTTTTGCAATTGGCTTTGATAATTCAAACGGTCAAAGAATGAAAACAAATGCCTTACAAATTGAAAATTGTGATTGTACACAATCAGGTGCAGAAGATTGCCAAAATTATGAACATAGTTATAATTACAATCATAACCATCAACATAACTACAAATTAAATAATGCAAACTGTACCTGTGATTACAACTGTGAAAATAGAAGTGAATTTAAAAACAACAATTACCAACACAACTATAAAAACAACCGTAATCAAAAAAATAACAATGTAGGAGCGATTGAATCAGCAATCGGTTCAATATTTTAATGAAGTATTATCATAATTACAATATGAATTAAGGACAATATTTACACAAAATTTCTATCATTTAATTTAATAGATTTTAATTTAAAACATTTAGTTAACACATTTAGTTTAATATATTATGTATAAATTGGTTGTATTACATTACATAATAGGACATGCTTATAAATGAATTTACACAGAAACACTAAGTTATGCCATATAACTAATGATGGATTAAACGTACCATATCTATTTATTGAAAACTTATGCCTATCTAATTGAAACACACTATCTACTTATCATGGGAATATAAGCTGATGCTTATATCTATTAAACTATTACTATTTCAAAAGAATACAAAGAATACAAACACATGCTAAATACACTATGCTACATAGAACACTAGACAACACTAGAATATCTAACAAAATAAAAAATAAAAAATAGAAACTTAAATAAATTTACAAAAACTTAAATAAATGGATATTTTAAGTTATCCTTTAATATTTTATAATATTCCTCCAAGTATTATAAAGTTTGAAATCAAAAAAGTTTAAAACTATATAAAATATTCATTTATAAATTTACGTGCCTAAAATAATTTAAAAACAAAAAAATTTTCATAGATTTACACACTTAAATTTAATTTACACATTAAAATTTTATTTTTACAAAAAAGTTATTTTGAAATTTAAGTTTTATCTTAAATTTAAAATTTTATAATATACTTTATTTCTATTATCTTATTATTCATTATTAATTATTCATTATTCATGAACTCCATTTTCCATAATTGCTACGTCATGTGTTAATTTAGCTATTTCTTCTTCGTTTAAATCTTCTTCTACTACTCCATCTCCAATTATTGCACTATGTCCAAGTGGGTCTTCTATTATAAGTGTGACAGACAACTCTCCTTTTTTAACCAATTCTAATTTACCAACAAGTTCATTAGCTTTTTTTATTTCATTTTCATCTTCTACCCAGCCTTTAAGCGTTTTTAAGGCATCTTCTAATCTTGTAAGTACGCCTTCTACATTAGATACGTAGGCTTCTGAAGCCGGCCCTGGTGAAACTTCAAATCCAAGTTCTGGTATTAAAATATGACCTGTAGACCCCCTAATTACTCTTTTATTTAAATCGTATTCTTCGTTTATCTTTAATATAAATCTTTTAGGTTCTTTTACTTCTGAAGGGAATATATCACTTTTTTTATAGTTACAATTTTTACAAAATAATGTAGTTTCTATAACTTTTCCAAAATAAGGTATCTCCAATTCTTGAGTTACCATTTTTAAGCCATTTTCCGCATGACATATGGGGCAATCCATAACGCTAACTTGATTAATTCCACTTTTTATATTCTCATCTTTTTTAAATTCCATATTTTCACCCATAATATAATAATAGTTTATACATAATATTCATATTTCTATTAAATATTATACTAAATTAACATATTATACTTTGTATTTTTATTATTTTTATTTTTATTTGCCATTATCTATTTTATTGTATTAAATACAATTGAGTATTAATTAAAAATATTAAACAT
Organism: Methanococcus voltae PS; assembly: GCF_024807035.1. Lineage (NCBI taxonomy): Archaea > Methanobacteriati > Methanobacteriota > Methanococci > Methanococcales > Methanococcaceae > Methanococcus > Methanococcus voltae. The sequence continues at coordinate 88,546 of NZ_JANUCQ010000003.1, read as the reverse complement.
ATTAAAAATATTAATGATAGTCGAATGGGTCATAATACTAATTTTTAATTAAATATTACCAAATTTTAAGTAAAAAATTATATATACAACATCCTACAAGAATATTAATATTCTTAGGAAATAATATTTACACATATTTCAAGGACATAATTCTAATTTAATACTAACTTCAAAATGATATAAATCGTATTATTAAATTAGTTATAATTGAAGAATACGCGTAATTAATCCTATAAAATAAATTACTGAGTATTATGGAAGATAATATGTATTCTAAGCTTAATATTATTGAAAGAGTAATTTTACTCGACCCAAAATACATAAAAGTATTTAGGAATAAGTTAAAAATAACACAATCTAAATTAGCAGACGAAAGTGGCGTTAGTCAATCACATCTTAGTATGCTTGAAAAAGGTAAAAGAGAAATAGGGGAAGCTCACGCAGCAGCATTAACATTGGGTTTACTAAAATCATCTACTGCACTATCTAAAGAAGACCCTATATCTTATCTATTGGATGTATTGTCACTTACTAAATTAGAATCTGCCATAGTTGAGTTTATATATGATATTACGCATGAAAAAAACCACAAATGTCGCCGAGAGGTAGAAGGATACCCTGTTTACATCATCGATAAAAAATATTTTTCTGAAGAATTGAAAAAAAGAGTAGATGTAATCGAAATTGAAAAAGTAGATTTTTTTAGGGGAAAAATGAGAATTGAAGGTAAACACTTTGATAAAAAGGAAGTGGTACTTCTAGATTGTGCAGATATTAGGAGATTGGAGAAAAAAGTTTCCAATACTTTAAAAAATAAGACTATAATTCAAATATTTCCAAAATCCGAACTTCCGCCGATATATTCGTGTAGGGGAGATTGTATAATCTTACATTGTTGGTAGATTAATATACGGCTAATTGTTATAATTCAATTATAGATACTAACATTCCAAATGTTGGAAATCAAACATACAATATGGAATAAGTATGGTATAGAATATAGATTTTAATACATTAAATATCGTAAATATCGTAAATATATTAAATTTTATCAAATGGTGTAATCATGGTAGAATTATTTGTTATAGCAGTTTTAGTTTCAATGACGATTGCTTATCTATTGAAGCTAAAAATTAGTTATGATATGAATTCTTTCGAACCTACGGCTTTATTTCCTACTCCATTCGTAGCCGTTGGTTTAACTGCAATAATGCACAGGTTTATCGAGCTAGATGTAGTTGTTGCAGTATCTATCGGAATTATTTCCGGCATATTTTCAAAATATGCTAATAAAATCTTTTAATGGCTTTATTAAGGGTGTTTAAATGTCATCAATACTTTTAGAAGCGAGCTATATTCTCATAGCATCTATAATATGTTGGTTTAATTTTGTAACTGTCGATACAATTTTTGGACTTCCAAAGGCTCCAGGTGTTCAAGGTGCCGGGGTAATTGGAAAAAAAATACAATCAATTGGTGGAAACCTAAATGGTGGGTATTTCATGGGTAATATTGTATGTTCGCCAGACGCTTCGGCAGGTACGCTTATGGCATCAATCTTTTATTATACGATGGGCATAGAAGGTGGATTAATCGCTATATTTTTAATATATATTGGGAATAGGCTATGCCACGATACTGGTTATGCGGGAACTATCGGAGCCACCACAATGACTGTTATACTATATTTATTAGGTGGTTTGACCGGTTTAGTAGAACCACAGTATTTTATTGCAGGAATGGTGGTTGCAATATTTACAATACAAGGTTTAAGCCATGAAAAAGCTTCTAAAGTACTATATTCTATAGGTAAAACTTTAAAAGTTTTATAGGTCATTCAAATATGGATTATACTATCGATTATACCTTCGATTATAATCTAAATTCCAAATTACAATTGATTTGTAAATTTATAATTTATAATTTAATAAAATTAATAAAATTAATAAAAATTAATAATATCGGTAAGATTCTTTGAATAATTATTGATAGTTTAAATACATTAAATATCATCATGTGTGATAGTATGGAAAGCTTAGTAATTCTAACAATAGGGTTTATAGGCATAATTTGTGTTGCAAGGATGTTTTTAACAAAGAGTAGGGCGTTAAAATTGCCAATACTTTGTTGTTTAAATTTTGCAATTGCAGCACTGATTGCGCTATACATAAATTCACCAATGGGAGCATTAGTTTCGATAATTTACTTTGTATTTGCTACCCTATCGAGTAATGCAATAGCTCACACGATTGGTGAATTGGATAAGTTTCAAGATATTGATAAATTTGAAAAAGATGACGATGAATTTTTCAAATAATATTTTGAAATTAATACTTATCAATAAATATTTTGAATATTATTCATTGGTAGATAATTCATATTATGTCTAATTATACACAAATAATGATTTTGGTGATTAAATGGAACTATTGGCTATAGTCGCAATTGCTTGCTGTTTGCTCGGAGGTATTGGTACCATAGTTCACACAGATAATATCAATAAAATAATAATGTTTGCATTATTAGAAACTGGTTTAATAGGTCTTATAGTTTCTTTTAGGTATTTGGATGTGGCAATTGTCTCATCTCTCTTAGAACCAATCGGAACTGTGATACTTTTATTAGGTATTGTAAAATACGAATATATTTTGAAAAATAAGAAAGTATATTCAAAAGAAATTCCTGTGTTGACTAAGTAATTATTTGACTAATCAATTTAATATGATTTAATAACTAATCTAATAACTAATCTAATAATCAATTTAATTGAAAATATTTAAAATAAAAGACATAAATAATCTCAAAACTCGCTAAAATTGTGATATCATGGAACTTGTGCAATATACCTTATATACGGGTTATATTTTGTTAATATTAGGCACAATAGGGGCAGTAATGGGTCCAATGTCAAAAGACCCTATAAAAAAACTTTTAAATGTGGAAGTCCCTTCGATAGGTCTTAGTCTTATATTGCTTGCATATAATCATACACTAGCATTAATGACCTTTTTAGCAGTTAATGCAGCAATTGGTCTTGTTTTAATTAGGGCAGTTATAAAAACAGTGGAAAATACGGAGGAATAACATGAAAAAAATAAATGATGCTTGGAATTATATTTCAAAACCAAGTACTGTTTCAAGATTATTTTCAGGTTTTCTGTGTTTGTCGTTATTTATAATGGTTTTTATGCCCCTTGAATTTAACAGCGACCAGTTATACCCTAAGGCAGATATTCAGAGCCAGGTTTTAAAAACGCCACTAGCACCTTATGATAGAGGCGGAATACCTCTCGAAGAGCCTGCAAATATAAAGTCTCAATATCCTGAAAATGAACCAATTCTAGGACAAATAACTGCATACCTAACCCCGTTAGCAACTTGGATTTCTCAAAATACTAATTATTTCGGAACAACCATAGTTTCAACGCCTGGTGGGATATTGGATGAAATATTGTATTATACAAGAGGTATGGATACAGTACTGGAATCATCAACCCTATTAATCTCATTCATGGTATTTGGATGGTTATACGTAAATAGAAATAGAGAAGAAGACGAAAATATGGAAGAAATAGATAATAACGTATAAAATAATTTTAAATAGAAAAATAATTATTATAATTTTTTAAATAAATGTTAATTATAATAAAATAGGAATATACGAAAATAAGAAAATAAGAAAATAAGAATACAAGTAATTAGATTTACGATTAGGTGTAAAAATGCCACTCGACATTGTAAGTATGTTTTATAGTAATTCGATAATAGTAGGCATAATTGTTGGTGTTATTTCATTATATGCCATTTCTCGCGAAAAATGGGATGTAAATATGATAATACTTAGTGACGTCGTTGAATTGGCTATGCTAATAATTGTAGCGTCCGTAGGTTCCGACCTTGCCGAAGCGTTAATCCTCCCGGGTTTGGTTGTAGGTATGGCAGAATTATTGGCCGTTTCAGAGATATATATTTCTAGGAAAAATATATCTGACGAGAAAATACGATGTAAATCAAAATCCCGAAAGGTTAAGTTATTAGAAGAATTTACAATCAAAGAAAGTCCCAATTTAAACGTGAATTTTACCAAAATGCAAATTTTGGAAACAAGTCCTAAATTTTTAGCAGTAATTTTAATAATATATGGGGCAATATTGAGTGGTTTCACAGGCGGGGCGGTAATGGCGTCAGGTTTAATTTATTATTTACTTTCAAAACGAGTACTTGGGGAACAGATTACCAAAGCAGATTTTTTAAACATATGGGATGGTTTTATCTCGTTTTCAGGTATCGCATGGACATTATGGGTTTTAGGCTTTTTAGGCTTTTTTATAATGCCTTCAAAATGGCCAGTATTCCTTTTAGTTGCGTCATTAGGTCTTGTATTGAAAGTAGGTTCTAAATTGGGGCTAATAGGTCACATTTGGAAACCTTAAATTTAATTTACTCTTTATTAATTATTCATATTATTGATAAATATTGATTATTAATATATTTCTAATTATATTGGATATTCTATTAATTAAAATATCAAATAATCGTTATAAACTAAATATATTGTTGATATTGAACACTTTTTAAGTTTTAAGTGTTTATTGGTGATTTGATGGTGTTTAGTACAATTTCTGGATTTCTCTACGGAATTATACCCCTTGGCGATATCCGGTTTTATGTAACTGATTTCTCTATAATTGGCTTCATTGTTTCTATTATTTTTACAATAATAGTTTATTTCTCAAAACCCGAAAAACAAGTTGTAGCTCAATTTAAAAGTTTTGGAGATAAGTATAATTATGTAACCCCGAATGAATTAAAGATTAGACGACTAATGTCGGTCATATGCGGTGTTGCAACAGCTTTCGCAATGCTAACTGGTGATATATTCAATTTTGCCCTATTTTTGGCAGTGATTGGTTTATCAAACATAGGTATTGTAGCAGCAGTAAAAAAAGAATGGGTTTTAAATGCAGCTTTCCATTACGGAATCATAGCAATGATTTCTTCGCTACCTTTATTCGGTGCAGCAGCTTTGATATTGGCAAAATCTGGTACTTTGTCAATTTTAGAGTTGGCAAAACAAAATAATGATTTATTATTCCAAAAGGCAATATATGCAATAGGTATGGTTGGAGAAACTGGAGTTGCACCATTTTATGCAGCAAAAGCAGAAATGTTTAGGGCTCCAGGAGCACCTTATATTCTTATGATACACTTATCCTCATTGCTGATAATTATAAGAACTGTAGAAATTTTATTGACCATATCTTAATTAAATAAATTAAATAAATTATATACTTCATAATCTATCGAATTAATCACTATAATTCAATATTGACTTTAAATAATAACTACTTACAATATTAAAAATTTATAAATTAATTATTACAAATAAACAAATAAACAAATAAATTACAAGTACTCATCATTTTGGTGAAAATGTGAAATTGACTCCAGAATTCAAAAGTGGTATAATTGCTCTTATAATCGGAATTGTAGGCTATTTATATATTTATTTGGCAAATTTGGGCGATTTGTTTTCTTATTTAGGAATGGCGGTATCTACACCATTTTTAATATATGGAATAGGAATTTTATTAAACCCAAGTACTAAGCGGAAAGAAATGGGCAAAATTCCATTTAGAGGGTGGTAATTATGGAAACTATCGGTTATATGGTAAATTCTTTGGCATATACGCTATATGCTTTTTTAATAGGTGGTACTCTACTTGGATTCCATCGTAAAGTAATAGCTCGTATACAAGGAAGACCGGGACCTCCAATAATCCAGTATTTGATACAAACAACTAAATTTTACTTCAAGGAAATTACATTTCCTTCAACTGCAGGTAATCCGTTGTATGTTTTTGTAGCGCTTATGGATATGATGGTATGGATGAGTGCCCTATCTATCGCCGTAATATTCCAATCTTCCCTCCTGATTATGATTGGACTATATATCCTTCAAAAAATCGTTGAACATGGATGTGGATTAAGCAGTGGTTCCCCTTACGGAAAAATGGGTGGTGTGAGAAGTGTTTTCTCAGCAGCAGCAGAAGTACCCCTTTTCGCAGCGGTTGGTATAATCTACATAGTTACAAACACGTTAATGATTGGAGATATTATCAATTATCAAGTTATAAATGGCCCTTTAATTTTCCAATTGCCACTTTGTGCATTCGCATTGTTTGTTTTAGTGGTTTCAAAAGCTCCTTTCAGCCCTTTTGGCATTGTAAAAGGTAAAGATATCGTAAGCGGTTATATGACGGAACATTACGGATTATTGCATGGTATAATCATGATAGGTGACGCATTAGCTTGGTTTGTACTATTATGGTTGTTTATGGCCTTATTCTTAGGACCTTTGGTTTTAAATCCTGCTGTAGCCTTGTTGAGTATGGTAGGATTAACTTTCATAGTTTCATTTATATGTGCATTATCGCCACTATTAACGCCACACCATTCAGTAATGATTCAAATATCAATTGCTTCGCTTACATTAATTGATTTAGCATATAGATTAATTCATTAATAAAATTACTAACTTACTAACTTAATGAATTATTAAATTGTATAATATATTTAAATTTAATAATTTACCAAATATACAATTAAAGACCGACTAATATTATATAAAAAAATAACCCGGTGTTATTATGAAAAAATACGGCCATATGATTGGATTAGCATCTATAGTAGTATTTTTAATGGTACTATCTGTGAATACTATACAAATTGACGTAACCTGGGCATTGGCTATATTTACGGCTTTAGCACTAATTGCATTAATAATACCTAAATTAAAAATAGCCCATAAATTAGAAAATTTGGAACATTTATTAATGTTTTTGGTATTTTTAGCATTTATATACGCAGGTTTTACGTTATTAGGGTGATTAAATGGTTACAGTACCTTATTATTTACTATACTGTGTAATAGCATTTATAATTGGTTCTTCCTTTGGATTATCATACAGTTACAAAAAATACAGTAGTCCATATTCTGAAAAGAAACTTGATAAATTAGCTTTATCAATGGCTTTAATAGGCGCTATATTGTTTAACATATACATACCGTTATCAATAGCATTTCTTTCATTTCCATTAGGTATGCGGGCAGGTTATGGCTCAAAAGAGTTTTATACTGGTATTTTAATCACTTTGCTAGCGTATTTCTTAACATTGATTGTATAATTAATATGATAATTGGTTATATCAATTGGTTATTTTAATCATTGATTTTAACCAATCTATAATTATGGTGAAATCATGGCTGAAGAAGACAATTATGTTGATAAAAATTATGATAAGGACAGTTTAGCACAAAAATACAATATAATAAAGGATAATCGGTATATAATGGAAGATGCAATTATGCCGATTGCAAGAGCGCTGAAATTACCAATTGATGAAGTTGTTGGGATATTTGCAAGTCATTATGATGGTATTTCATTATACGAGATTCATGCTTATATCGAACAAGCAAAAATGGGTTGTTTGGGTAGAAAAGTTGATATTGATTTAGGTTTATGCTGGCTATCTGATTTTTTAGGAATAATTTCTAAAAGTGACGCAGACTTAATTAGAAAAAAAGTTGTGGAAGATACTTTAATCAATAAGATTGATTATGAAAAAGCACTCGATAAAGGGCGTAAATTGACTATAGCATTAATGAAAGAATAATTTATTATTAATAAAATAATTAAATTAATAATAAAGATAAAATTGGGAAAATTAAAAATATTTATGGTTAAAATATACTTATTTTGTTAAAATAACAGATTAAATAATGTATATTTAATTTATATCATGTATATAATTTATATTAATTTATATCAAGTTATAATAATTTATTAATATTACAAGTGGTAATATGATTAAAGATTTTGCAAGAAAACGGTCTATAAACGTCTGTATCGTAAATACAGGAGGTTGCAACGGTTGCGATATAGAAGTAGTATCCACTTTAGCGCCAAGATATGATATCGAACAATACGGTATTTATGTACACAATAACCCTCGTGAAGCTGACGTTTTGGTAGTAACCGGACCTGTAGTCTTACCCTGGAAAGAAAGATTAAAAGAAATATTTGAAAAAACACCTGAGCCAAAAGTAGTAGTTGCAGTAGGTGCATGCGCATTAAGTTGCGGTATATTTAAGGAAGGTCATGTTTATGGGCCAGTGGATAAAATAATCCCCGTAGATGCTAAATTGCCAGGATGCCCTCCAAGACCTTCTGAGATAATCGAAGCGATTGTTTCAATTGCTCCTGAAGCATTGGCAATGAAAGAAAAAATGTTGAAGGAAATGGAATTAAAAAATAAAAATAATCAAGAAAATAACAATCAAGATAATCAAGAAACTAATAAATAATAACTAATAAATAATAAAAAAACAATATTTTGCAGTTTTTTTAAATATCTCAGTTATTATAGATTATTATAATTATACTAATTATAACTTAAATATCGAAATACTCAACGATATATTATAACCAATTTTAATTAAATGGAGATACTATGAACGTAATACCAATTGGACCAGTACATCCGATTTTAAAAGAACCTCTAAGAATAAAGCTTTTAGTAGAGGGAGAAAATGTAAAGGGTGCTGAAATAGATATGGGGTATGTGCATCGAGGAATAGAGCGTATAATGGAAGGAAAAAGTTATATGAAAGGCATACACCTATCTGAACGAGTTTGTGGGATATGCTCCTATATTCACACTCAAACATTCGCAGAATGTATTGAACACATGTGCAATATTGAAACACCCGAAAAAGCAGGACATTTAAGAGTTGTAACAACTGAATTAGAAAGAATTCACAGCCATTTAATCGCTGCAGCAGTTTATAATTTAACCATAGAGCATGAAACTCTTGCAATGTGGATGTTAAATGCAAGGGAAATTGTAATGAACCTTTTAGAGCTAATAACCGGTAATCGGGTTAACATGGGTTATAACGTTGTAGGTGGGGTTCGTTTAGATTTAAAAAAGGAAATAATAGACCAAATACTTAAAGAACTTGATAAATTTGAGGATGATATTCAGAATATCATTGAAGTATTTAGGTCTGGACCCATGATAAATTTGAGGAGCAAGGACATTGGAAAGCTAGGGTACAAGGAATTAATGAAGACAAGAGCTGCAGGACCTGTTGCAAGGGCTTCTGGAATTCCCGAAAGTGACTGGAGACTTAGGTCTGACCTTTATAAACAGTATAAGTTTAAACCGTGCTGGAGAAGTGAAGGAGATAATTTTGCTAGGATGATGGTACGACACGAGGAAGTATTGGTCAGTATTGATTTAATAAGGCAAGCATTGACTATGTATCAAGAATGTTCGGGACCTGTACGTAATAAAGCTATTATCCATGCAGCAGAAGGAGAATATAGAAACGAAGCCCATAGGGGTGAAGTTTATTATAAAATAGCAATTACCGAAGGTGGAATAATTAAAAGAATAATTATTAGAACACCTACGGTAATGAATCTAGAGGCTTACAAATACATGTTAAAAACATGCCCAACAGTTCCTGACGCTGTAGCTACTTATACATCAATAGACCCGTGTGTATCATGTACTGAAAGAACAATAGTATTAAAAGACGTAATAACGGGTAAAACTACCAATTATAAAGACTTTTAATATAAAATATACTAAAATACTTAAAATACCAATTATGCAAATTTTATCTACTATTTAATTAATAAAGTGTTTAATTCATTAAATTACTATTAAACTATAATTTAATTATTATTCATCATATAATCATCTAATCATCATATATTTATAAAAGTGTTAGGGAATCGTATTATGTCATCTTCAATCTGGTATCTTTACGAATTTGTAAGGAAAAAATGGTTAAAAAGATTTGCAAATGCAAAAACAGAGAAAGAAGCGTACGTACCACCAAAAAGATACCGAAAAATTCCGGTAATCATTGATCAGCCAGACAATTGTATAAGTTGCAATGGTTGTTATCAATCCTGTCCATCCGAAGCCATTGAAATGAGGTATTCTGAAGAATATGGTAAAGTTTTACCGGTTTTTTTCCCAGGTTCTTGCATATCTTGTGGTAATTGTGTAGAAACTTGTCCAACAGGAGTTTTAGAGCAAGGTACTTTACGAAAAGAAGCTAAAGAATATAATTGGACTGTGCCAAAAATAAATAATTACGTAATCGACGATGAATTATGTGTAAAATGTGATAGTTGTAAGAGAACTTGTCCTGTTAATGCAATAACTTATGATAATAACGTCTATAGGATAAAAACTAATGATTGTGTAGGTTGTAATCGTTGTGCAACTGTTTGTCCCGTAGAAGGCGCAATAAAGGTTTATAATGAGTATGATTTGTCTGAAAAAATAAATAGGGCTCAAAATTTAAAGTTTTTAAAGAAAAGTAAAAAAATAAAATACGAAACTTTTAAAAATAATACAAATGATAACGATAATGTAGAAAATAACGAAGAAAACAACGTATCAACTGATAATGGAGTTATTAACGATATTAAACATATTATCGTAGCTGAAGAATATAAGCCTGATTCAATAGCTGAAATTCCACGGATTGTACCAAGTCTTTGTATCAAATGTAATAATTGTACTGATGTATGTCCTGGAAAAATAGATTTGGATTCATTGGAAGTTTTAGACTGTGTAAAATGTGGATTATGTATAGAAGTATGTCCCACTACTGCAATTAGAACTGGAACTGTGGTAAAAAAGACATTGAATACAGAAAACTGTTATATTGTAAATGAAGACAAATGTATAGGCTGTAGAATCTGCAGTAAAGCTTGTAACGTTGAAAATGCCATATCTATATCTTTAGAAACTAATATGCCGTATATAAACCCATATTATTGCGTAAGGTGCGGTTTGTGTCACAGAGAATGTCCTGTAGATGCAATAGATTTCCCAGAAACGTTAGAATCTGAAAAATTAAGTAAATATCGCTCTGTTAGAAATAATTTCCAACTATTAATTGAAAAAGATTTGGAAGATTATGCTAAAAATTACGTTATTGCAAAGGATGAAATTCTTGAAAAAGGTAAAAAAGAATTAAACTTATAATATATTTCATAAATTGCAATTGGTGTTACTATGTCATCAGAAATTTTAAAAAAATATTTTGGAGATTTAAATGTTGATTTAAACTTAAGTAATCAATATATTAAGAGTTATATCAATATAAACAGTGAAAAATGTGTATTTTGTAATAGATGCGTTGAAGTATGTCCTGTTGATGCCATAGATTTAAATTTTCCAGAAAATTCCGTAATAAATGAAAAATGTGTACATTGTGGGACTTGCATATCCGAATGCCCCGTTGATGCGATATCTCTTACACAAATAAAGCTTAAAATTAAAAATAATGAGCTTAAAATTAAAAAAAGCCACGAAAAGCATAAGATATTGAATTATGATACAAAAAAATGTATAATGTGCAATATATGTCTGAAAAATTGTCCTTTCGATGCAATAGATATCGATAAAGGTCAAAATAAGATGTTATTCACTGAAAAATGTGTTTTATGTGGACATTGTGGTCAAATATGCCCTGCAAGTGCAATTACTTACGAATAATGATTTGTTAATTTAATTAATGAATTAAATAGCAAATTTATGAGCATATACTAATAATTATTATTAAATGCCTCTAACTTTTAAATTGGGGTTTATATTTGTTCGTATAAGTTATTTATAAGTTGTTGGGTGTACTATATTATTATCCTTAGGTGAATATATGATAAAAATTAAAAAACCTGTTGATGAATTAGTGGATGTAATTTCTAAAGATTTAAAGTACACTAAAGAGGAAATTAAGGGTCAATTAACAGATGGTTTAAAAATTCCTTTGCAAAAAAACCTATATATCCAACCTAAAAAATGTGTACACTGTGAATTATGCTTAGAAGCCTGTCCTGTCAATGCAATTGAAAAACCAAATTTAAAAAATTCTGCAAAAATAATCTCTGAAAAGTGTATCAAATGTGAAATTTGTGCGAAAACCTGCCCTGTAGGGGCAATAGAGGTTTTAATGGGGGAAGCATTTTTAGATGATGATAAGGAAAACGTTATTTATAACATTGAAGAAATGCCTGTAGAACATCGTAAACTAAAATTGGTAAAGCATAATCTAGACATGGATAAATGTATCAAATGCGCAATCTGTGAGCGTTTTTGTGCGCCTAAAGCCATCAATGTCGAAAGAAAAGTATCCATAGACGTAAATGAGGATTTATGTATGGGTTGTACGGCCTGTGAGAAAGTATGTCCTGTCAATGCAATAACTGTGGATTATGAAATAAGTGATATTAACTTTGAAGACGAATTTTTAGTAGATAATGATAAATGTATCGATTGTATGGTTTGCTACGATTTATGTCCAGTATCTGCAATATCTTACAACGGAAAAATTGAAATTGATGAAAAAACCTGTGTACATTGCAGTATTTGTGAAAAAAATTGCCCAGTATCTGCAATATCTAAAATAGTTAATAAATAATACTAAAAATTTAATTATAATTTAATTATCCTACAATCTAAAGTTTTTTTAAAATATAATTTTTATTTATCCATTATTACATTATTGAAAATATTAAACCAAATAAATTATAACTTATAATTTACAAATATATTTATAATTGCATTTCATAATACTATATATTTAAAACATCTTAATAAAATAATTATGATACTGATTATTGCTCATAATTAAAACATCTTAATCGATTAATTATTAATTGGTTTACAAATTAATTTTATTTTCTATATTGGAGGCGTAAAATGAAAGTAAAAGCATTAATGGACACAAAATTTATAAGAGTATATCCTGAGGATACTGTAGAAATAGTTTCAAAAATTATGCACAATCGTAAAAAATTTAGTACGCCGATAATTGATAGAACGGATAAATTAGTAGGTTGGGTAAATTCAATTGATTTATTGGTCGTGGATGATAAAAAAATACCTATAAAAGATGTTATGCATAAATTGGATACTATAATTGTTTTAAACAAGGAAGAACCTGCAAAAAATGCAGTTTTAAAAATCGTAAAACATAAAGTTGTTAGCATACCTGTTTTAGCAGATGATGGCACATTAGTTGGTTTGGTTAGAAATTGTGACATAACTAAAACATTAGCAAAAATGTATGATATACCAGTATATAATATATTTAAATCCCTAAATGCAGAATTAAAGGGTATCTCATGGGATGAATTAATGGATTCGGCAGCAATTGTAACAAAACAAATAACTGGGGAAAGAATAACTGGTAAAGAATATGAATCACGAATTAAAGAATCTACATTCGGGCAAGCTATTTGGGCATGTGGTGGTTTAGAGAAATTTTTCACAGGTTTAATAAAAATAGGTGAAATTGCCGTAGCTCGTAAATTAAGCCATAAGGTTTCAGTTCGAAAATAAGGTTTCTTTATCTCAAAATGGGTTATAACTTGTAACATACCGTATTGCAATATAATATATTTTAAAATAATATTAGTTATTTACTATTAAATTGACTATTAAAAAAACTAAATTCTTCTTTTAATTTTTAATTAAAGATAAGTTAAATCGTATTTAATAATTTTTGACAATACTTATAAATAGCCATTAATACTTAATTTACTTATTAATTATATTTTTATTCAAATATGGCCATACTTATGGCCAAGTGTAAGGTATATTGACTGTATAACTTTTGGTGTTGTTTAATGTTGAATAAATTAGAGATACATAAAAAAAGAGAGCTTGAATTTTGGACTTTTCTAGAAAAAGCTTTTGAAATTAATTTAAAACTAGATTTGGGTCATTTTAAAATCCTTTGTGTTTTTTTAGATATTAATGACTTTTGTGAAGAAATGTCTGAAAAAGGATTATCAAGCACTGAAATTATTGAAATATTGAGAACTAAAGGTATTTTATCCAAAAATTCGCAATACATTTCTGGAGAGTACTTAAAAAACTATATTGAAAGAGATAGCCGAGTTGCTGTACATAATAGAATAAACGACTTGAGAAAACTAGGATTTGGAATAACTACAAAGCCTGGACCTTTGGGTGGTTATAAACTATATGAATTCCCAAATTGGTTTGTTCAATAAAAATAACTATAAAAATAAAAAACAATAAAAATAAAAAATGTTAAATTATAATCGAATATATATTATTTTAAATTTAGTCGAATATATTTTTAATATATTTTTCAAAAGGTATTATTTCGTCTTTTTTCCTAGGGCTTATTGAAGCTACTTTTAAAGTTTTTGAATCATGGTCTAAATCAATAGTTAAAGTACCGGGAGTTATGGTGATACTACAAGCTAATAAAACCTGGCCGTATAAGCTGTTTATTTCAGTTTGGATATCCATTATTTCGGGGTTTATCTGGTTATTTGTACATCTTTTAAATACATCTACCCAAGCCTCTGCTATTGCTTTTATCATAACTAAAATATATTCGAAAATACTCAATAACTTCATTATAACACCTTTTAACAAAATTTACGAGAAAGTTAACTTGATACTTTATGGTATTACCATATTTTTGATGGGGATATTATTTAATACGTATATATAATTATTAATTGTAGTTTATAATTATTAATAGTTATAATTTATACAAATATATGGATTGATAATTTATAAACTATTCGATTATTATTTCATTTTAAATGCAAAGTTAAATAAATAAATACCGTAGTAATTTAATTACAAATGCAAATAAATTGAAAAAATAAATATTAATAATATGTAAAGGTTAGATAATTATAAGATATAACTTTATAATTTAGTATTATACTATCTAATATTTTAATAGATAATATCCTACTAGTAATTATACTATAATTATGGCATAAGATAAAATAAAAGTAAAACATAATATGTATAAATCATATTAACGGTGAAAATATGCAAAATCAAGAAGCTCAAAATCAATTCATGGCATTAGACGTGTATGGAGAACAAGTAAAAAAATTACAAGAAGAATCATCAGGTATTGAGGTAATGATATCAGAACTTGAAAAAGGTATCGATTCAATGTATGCTACCAATACCGAAGGTGAGATTATTATACCTTTAGGTGGTGGAGCTTTTGTAAAAGCAGAGGTTAAAACACCTGGAAAAGTAATTGTAGCAGTAGCTTCAGATATATTCATGGAAAAAGATGTAGAAAGTGCCGCAGATGACTTTAAACATAGTATCGAAGAATTACAAAAGACAAAAGATGTAATCAACCAGCACATTGCAAAATTAAATCAAGAAATAACAAATATAAGAGCAGATTTAGAAAAAAGAGCTCAACAAATCGAAAAAAGACAAAAATTAATACAAAGAGGCAGACAAGCTCCAAATCAATAAGTTTTAATAAAAATACTTAAATCAATAATTGATTATAATCTATAATCTATTAAATACATTAAATTAATTTTTTTAATAAATCATTCTTTTAAATTTTAATTTTAATTTTAATTTTAAATTGTAAAGTAAATTATGAGACGTAGGGAAAATATGATAGCAATTAAAAACATTTTAGTTTTGAATAATTTTGAAGAACCACAAAAATGTAAAAAATCAGATATTTTAATCGAAAACAACATAATAACCAAAATATGCGACGCAGGACAACTTAAAACACCTGAAGGTGCAATAGTAATCGACGGTACAAAAAAAGCAATAATGCCTGGTTTAATAAATACCCATAGTCATATACCTATGACAATATTTAGGGGGGTAGCGGATGATTTACCACTAATGGATTGGTTAGGAAATCATATTTGGCCATTAGAAGCTAAATTAGACGAAGAGATAATTTATGCAGGCACTATGCTAGGATGTATGGAAATGATTAAAACAGGAACTGTAGCATTCAATGATATGTATTTCTTCACAGATTCCATCATAAAAGCCGTAGAAACTGCAAATATGAGATGTACCTTATCCTATGGTTTAATTGACCTATGTAATGAGGAAAAAAGACAAACTGAAGTAAAAGCACAAAAAGATGTTTTGAATTCCTTAGAAAAAGCACATAACAAAAATGGGCTTATAAATGCAGCAGTAGGTCCTCACGCACCTTATACTTGTTCAGCAGATTTATTGCAACATGCTCATGAATTGGCAAAAGAACACAATATTCCTATGAATATCCACATGAATGAAACAGAAGACGAAATAAGGCAAATAAAGGAAAAAACAGGATTAAGACCTTTCGAATTCTTAAATTCATTAGGGGTCTTTGACGATATAAATGTGGTCGCAGCACATTGTGTTCATTTATCGGATAATGAAATAAATATTTTAAAAGAAAAAAACATCTACGTTTCACACAATCCTCTTAGTAACTTAAAATTAGGCTCAGGAATTGCACCGATTCCAACGTATTTAAAAGACAATATAAATGTTACATTAGGTACCGATGGGTGTGCAAGTAATAATAATTTAAACTTGTTCGAAAGTATAAAAGCTTGCGCAACAGTCCACAAAGGAGTCCAACAAGATTCAACTGTTGTAAAAGTATCTGAAGTTTTAAACATGGCGACTAAAAATGCAAGTAAGGCTTTAAACTATAATTCTGGAGAAATAAAAGAAGGCATGTGGGCAGATTTGGTAATTTTAGATTTAAAAAACCCTACATTAATACCTAATAAGAATATAATTTCACATTTGGCATATTCATTCAATGGAGTCGTAGAAACTGTTATAATCAACGGAAAAATAGTTTTAGAAAACGGAAAAATGACAACAATGGATGAAGATAAAGTTTATGAAAAAGCAGAAGAAGCTTATTTAAATTTAGTAAATTAAATAAATTTTTTTATTTCGCTTTTAAATTCTTCCAAAAGTGTTAATATATATTCATTAAATTCTTTTTCATTTTTTATAATTATCCCATCTTTTTCAATATCCCTTAAATTTTTAATATAGTTTTTACGGTAATTTGATAATCTTTTAATTTTTTCTTTTGATAAATTCTTGTTATTTTTGATAAATTCGCCTATAATATGCCTAGTTTCGACATCTAATTTATTTTTAAAATTGTAATTATCATTGTTATCAGAATTTTCAATATCTTTAGATTTAAACGTGGATTTAATACTTGATTTTTCGTCATCTAATTTAAAAATTTTATCAATTATTTCATCAAAATTTATGGCTTCCAAGTGAGTATCTATCTCCAAATCGGGTTTATCCCATTTGTATTTCGTACCCATTTCGTCAAATTTCAAATACATATCTTCAATAACTGAATTAGGAATTTTAGCCCCTCTTGCTATGTTTCTAGCAAGTAAAACTTCTAACGGAGCTTTCAAATAAATAGATATGCAATTTTTATCTTTTAAATTTGCCATATGGATTAAATCTCTTCTTTTGGAATTGTAGTAATTGGTATCATCTACAATTACAGTAAATCCTTCGTCTAATGCTTCACTTATGAGACTTTTGTTCATTTTTTTTATATAATCTTCGTAATTTTCCTTCCAAACGGGGAAACTCTCTCTAATTAAGTCTGTTCCTAATATAATATTGTCAATATTACGTTCAATGAGTTTTTTGGATAAATTCTTTGAAAAAGTAGATTTCCCGACCGAAGGCAACCCTACAAGCATAATAAGCATATTAGCACCTATTATTTTATTATCTAGTATATTATCTAGTATATTATTTTACTTTTTTAAATATTATTTTTTAATCATTTAAATTAAGTATTGATTTTGTTATTTATTATTACTTACTACATAAAATTTAGCTTATATTTGTAAATTAATTAAATAATATTATATGAGTATAGTTACATAATTAAACTCATAAATTTATGTCATAATTTAGATTCATAATCTTATTGTAGTTTAGATTCATATCATATTTAAAATGAAAATAATGTCTCATAGTATTATAATTACAACTTGGGTGAAAAAATGGCTGAAGAAATGCTTAAAATGGCAATAAAAGTAACAGAAAATTTGGAAAGAAGTATTCGCCCGTTAATTGGATGGGAAAAATCCAACGAAATTGTAAAAATAGGGGCTGACGGAACACCAACTAAAAGAATAGATTTGATAGCTGAAAATATCGCTATAAGTTCCCTCGAAAAGTTCTGCTCTGCAATCTTAATCAGTGAAGAGATAGGTTTTAAAGTAATTGGTAGAGGAACGCCCAAATACATTGTAATTTTAGATCCAATCGACGGTACATATAACGCTTTGAATGATATACCTATATATTCAGTTTCGTTAGCAATGGGTAAGATTAGCAACGATAAAATGGAAAAAATCAAAAAATTAACTAGTATTGGTAATACTAGTGAAGAATTATCGGAATATCAAAAAAATTTGAATAAAATTTTAAAGGAATTTGTAAAGGAAAATTTTACAATAAATGATTTAAGCATAGGGGTTGTGAAAAACATATCCACTGGAGACACATATTACGCAGAAAAGAACAAAGGAGCGTATGTTTTAAAAAATGGGAAGGAAAATGAAAAAAGAAAAATCGGAATTTCCAATATTAAAAATTTGAAGGACGCTTCTATGGGTGTATTTGCATACGGTCTATCATCTGAAACGTTAAATTTCATAAAAGACCGTAAAATAAGGAGAATAAGGATATTTGGTTCTATAGCTCTAGAAATGTGCTACGTGGCAAGAGGTTCTCTTGACGCATACATAAATGTCAACGAAACAACTCGTTTATGTGATATGGCAGCAGGATATATAATTTTAAAAGAAGCAGGTGGCGAAATAACCACTAAAAATGGAATGCCAATGAATTTAAGGCTAGATATCGCCGAAAAAAGCTCATTTATATGCTCTAATAAAGATTTACATAAGAAATTAGTGGGTACTTTCGGAAACAAATGGAGATTAAAGCCTACTAAAATAGGAATAATTTCTAGACATGATAATGAAGAATCCTTAAACGTAGCATATAATACTGTTAAATATTTAGAAAACAAAGGTATAGCTTATAAATTGGATAAAGGGATATATAATGCACTTAAAGATAGGCTAAATGCTACATTGATGGATGACGTACAGGATATTTCCCATATTATATCTATAGGCGGTGACGGAACCGTATTGAGGGCTTCTAAATTAATTGAAGGTAATGAAATACCTATAATATGTGTAGACATGGGTACAGTAGGGTTTTTAACTGAATTTGGAAAAGAAGATGTTTACAATG
Source organism: Methanococcus voltae PS (assembly GCF_024807035.1). Taxonomy (NCBI): domain Archaea; kingdom Methanobacteriati; phylum Methanobacteriota; class Methanococci; order Methanococcales; family Methanococcaceae; genus Methanococcus; species Methanococcus voltae. Next base: position 69,355 of record NZ_JANUCQ010000003.1, on the reverse strand, counting down.
CAATTGATAGCGTATTAAATGGTAATTATACAATAGAAAAGCGTACAAAGCTTTCAGGATTTATAAATTATGGTTCAAAGGGAGTTATTAAAACTGATGGAGGGAATGAGTCTAATAAACAGAAATTTATATCCGATGCCTTAAATGAGGTGGTTATTACAACCAACAATCCTGCAAAAATAATGGATTTTGAGGTTTATATAAACGGTATATTGGCAGAAAATGTTCGAGCAGATGGTATTATAGTTTCAACTCCAAATGGTTCTACGGCTTATTCGTTAAGCGCAGGTGGGCCAATTATTGAACCAACTGTAGATGCTTTTATTATAGTACCAATATGCCCATTTAAGTTATCTTCCCGACCACTTGTTGTAGATGGAAATTCTGAGATAAAACTCAAAGTGATGAAAAAATCTGCAATGGTTGTGGTAGATGGTAGTAAAGAAGAGGGTTTATTATCAAAAGGCGATGAAATTACGTTTAGGAAATCAAATTCGTATACGTACTTTGTAAAAGGAAGTAATTTTTACAATAAAGTTAAGAAATTAAGTTTAATGGAATAATATATTATTTAAATATTATTTATTATTTAAATATTATTTATTGTTAGTTATTTATTACTAATTATTAATTACTCAATTTCACTATTTTTTAAATTCTATTTTTAACCCTATATTTCTACTTATTTATCGATTTAAAGGTTATTTTACAATTATTTATGTTTTACAATTTTTAATCTAGCTTATGATGTAATCAAAGGTTGTTATATTTATATAGGAGATTAACATAATATAATTACTGTAATTATTATATATTAATTTATTAGTTCAAATGTAATTATAATATATTACAATTTTTGGTTTAAATGCTAAATATCCTATAATACGGAGTTTCTTTATAAAATATAGAATGGTGTATTTATGAAACTAAATAAAAATATGAAAAAGAATTTAAAAACTATTATATTGACAATGTTTTTATCCGTTATCTTGGCAATGTCTGGGTGTGTATCTACACAAACTGATACCCCCGATAATACCACTGTAAAAGATAATGAAATAACTAAAATTTCAACCATTTCATTAACAGATGGTTTAAATAATAATGTAACCGTAAATTACCCTTGTAGAAGTGTAGTTTCTACATATGGTATGATACCGCCTATAATATATTCATTAGACGCTCAAGACACCCTTAAAGCAGGTAAGGGTATAATGGGTAGTGACGAATTTTTAAGAATATTAAATCCCAATTTCGATGATATGGCACAAGTAAACACCGAAAACGTAGAGGAAATTAAGAAAACTAATCCTGACATCGTTTTTGCACCATACTGGAATAAAAAGAATGGAATATACACCCAGTTGAATAGTTTAGATGTACCGGTATTTTTCGTAGATATTGAAACAGTACCTAATTACTACAAATTATTATCAAGTATGGGTAAAATGTTTAATAAATCCGAAAAATCCGATTATTTAATCGATTATTATAAGGGTAAAATCCAATACATTCAGGATACTGTAAAAGACAGTGAAAAACCTAAAGTATTGGTATTAGCACACAGTGCTAAGAAAAACTCATTTTGGACACCTGGAGGAGATTTCTGGGGTAATGAAATGGTAGACATTGCCGGCGGTGTGAGTGTCTCAAAAGACCTTGAAACTGGTAAAATGCCTGTAAACGTAGAGCAAATATCAAATTGGAATCCTGATAAAATCATTATCATCACATATACTAGAGATTTCTCATCAATAGATGCTAAAAATCAATTAATGAACGACGAAGGATGGAAAGAAATAAACGCTGTTAAAAACGGTGAAGTTTATGGAATGCCAAACGATGGAGATTCATGGGATGTATTAAGCCCTAAATTTACATTAGGTTTAATGTGGGCTGCAAAAGTTATACACCCTGAAGTTATGAACGTTTCATTAAAAGACGAAGCAATGCAACAATATGTTGATGTATACAATATGACTCCAGAACAAATTTCCAAAGTAAATATTGTTGGAGATGCGGTTAATTAAGTGATAAATATGGAAAAAATGAAGAAATTAACTATTAAAAATTCAAAGGAATCTAAATTTATTAATTATTTACTTATTGCACTTAATATGGGCAATAAATCGGAAAATAATCATAAAGAGATTAATAATAACGATAATAATGGTACTCCTAAAAAAAATACTAAAAAAATCAATTATACTTTAACCTTATTTCCTTTAATTTTTATAATTTCTTTCATTTTATCATTATTTATTGGAAGGCTTTGGTTTGACCCAAATAGTATATTTACTGATGCTTTGGCAAAGAATATATTATTAAATGTACGATTACCTAGATTAATAGCAGTTTCTCTATCTGGAGCTTGTTTAGCACTATCTGGAGTCGCACTACAAAATTTATTTAAAAATTACTTGGCAGGGCCTAACATATTAGGTGTAACAAGTGGTTCAGCGTTTGGTGCTGTTTTGGCAATTCTTTTGCTATCTTACAATCCTTATGCAATACAGATATCCGCCTTTTTGTCTGGTGTCTTAGCAATGGCAATTACGTATACTGTAGGGAAAAAATTAAATGGTAGTTTAAGAACTGAATCCGAATCCAGCATTATAAACTTGGTTTTGGCAGGTATTGCAGTTTCCGCACTATTTTCCGCAGGTGTGGGGCTTATAAAATACGTTGCAAACCCAACTGATAAGCTACAAGCAATTACGTACTGGTTATTGGGTAGTTTTACAGGTATACGTTGGGATGATGTTTATATTACTGTAATACCTTTAATAATTTGTATAATTGGTTTAAACCTATTAAAATGGCAGTTTAATATATTATCCATGGGTGAGGAAAACGCCAAATCTCTTGGTTTAAATGTTAAAAAATATTCTGTAATTATAATATTACTAGCAACGCTCGGGACTTCTTCCGCCACTGCAATGGCCGGTATGGTACAATGGATTGGATTAGTAAGTCCACACATAGCTCGTTTAGTTGTGGGCGTAGATAATAGACGTTTAATACCTGCATCAATGTTCACAGGGGCGTCATTATTACTAATATGTGATACTATAGCGCGTTCTTTAACGCCTTCAGAATTGCCATTAAGTGTTATGACTTCAATAATCGGGGTGCCAATATTGTTAAAAATACTTATTAGAAATCAAAATAAGCTTTAAATTTGATTTATTGCCAATTTCTAAATTTTTAAATTGCTAATTCTTAGAATTCTTAAAAATACTAAATTGATATCAAACGATAGTGGGATGATTAATATGGTAGAAAAAATAATGCTAGATGTTTCAAATGTTAATTTTAATTATAAATTCGAAAACCATAACGTATTGGATAAATGTAATTTAGAATTAAAAAAGGGCGAAGTTGGTTGTATTTTAGGACAGAATGGGGTAGGAAAATCTACTTTATTAAAATGTATCACTGGTTTATTGAATTACGATGGTAATGTTAAAGTAGCAAATAAGGAAATATCCCAAATAAATCCTAAAGAACGTTCCAAGCTCATAACTTATTCCGCACAAGAATTTAGTATCAATTTTAACTATTCAGTATTTGAAATATTATTAATGGGTAGAAATCCTTACGTTAATTTTTTCAATGGCCCAACTGCTGAAGATGAGGAATTAGTTTATAAAACATTAAATAAATTACAAATTGAGCATTTGGCAAATAAAAGTTTTTTATCATTAAGTGGCGGTCAAAAAAGACTAGTAATGATAGCAAGAGCTTTAATTCAGGATAGTAAAGTTATGATATTTGATGAACCTACAAGTTTCTTAGATTTTAAAAATCAAGTCTTAATACTAGACGTAATCAAAAAAATTTCAAAAGAATATGAAAAAACAATTTTATTCTCGTTACATGACCCTAATTTAACACATTTTTCAGATAAAATATTTACAATGAAAAACGGAACAATAGTAAATAGTGGAGGTCAGGATTTACTTAATAAGGACACTTTCATGGATATATATGGATTATCCACTGATATACTCCAATACAACAATAAAAAAATCGTGATTCCTAATATTTAATTAATTATATATTTTTTTAACAAATTCATTTCGTAACTCTTATATGTAACCAATATTAATTAAATATTGAGATTAATATATATTAGTTTCATAATTAATAATTAATAATCTAATCCAATTACTTTACGATAGATTTGATGTAAAATCGAACTTAGAATCGAACTTAACATCAAAATTAAATATAATTAAAACTCAAATTTGAAAATAAAATACGTAATAATACGTAGAATACATAATACTACGTAAGATTATACAATACTACAAAATATTACTTAATATTATATATTTAATTATAAATCCCCTTGGTGGCACTATGATTGTAGAACAAATGAAAGAAAAAGCAATAAACTTAATAAAAAAAGACATAGAAAGCGGAAATTTAAAAGAAGTAATCTTAAAAGACTTTGCATTGGGATTACCTTACGCTTATACGGTTTTGGAGTTTGTTAAGAATGATGGAACCTCTAAAGAAGTTTTGGGAGCAGGTATGACATTAAATGAGGGAGGTTCCTGTAATAAGTTAGAAAATAAAACACCTGATTTATATGATTTACTCGAAAAAGTCACAAGTTTTTCATACACTGATAGAGCCTTGGGTATTTCAGCTATAAATGCAATTTCACAGTATTATATAATGGCACAGGATTTAAAGAAACAGGATGCTGTAGAAGTTATATTAAACTTAGATGGTGTAAAAAACATAGGATTTATAGGAAATATAGCGCCTATTGCAAATGAATTGAAAAAAAAAGGCGATTACAATATTTACGTTTTTGATAGAGGTGGCTCATGCTGTTCAGGGGGTTTCCTAATGGATACTTTTGAATATAGGTTATTACCCGAAATGGACGCTTTATTTATAACCGGCTCAACCATGGTAAATGATACAATAGATATGGTATTAGATAGGGCAATAAATTCTAAAATAAATGTTTTAACAGGACCTACTGCACAAATGCACCCCGAATTGTTGGAAGAAACAAAAATAACCCACATGGGTTCTATAATGGTAAATGACGTTGAAAATACCGTAATGAATTTAAAATTGGGCTCTTCATGCGGATTATTCCAAAAAGGAACTAAATATACCATAGATGTGAAAAATTATAAATAATTTATATAAATATATAAATATATAAATTATATAAATTCTAAATAAATTATAGTGTATATAAACCCTATAATAAACTCTTAAAATTTTATTTTTAAATATATTCTATTTTAATAGGCTTACAAATATAAAATGAAAAATTAAAAAATAGCTATTTTATTTGCATAATATATTAGAATAAGTTAGCATAACGTGGTTTTAGTTCTTATACAACCACCACCATCTCCTACGGGTACACTTTGACCTCCTTTTCCACAGTAACCTTTGCTAAGGTAAAAATCATCTGTAACGGCATTTACGTCATGTAAAATTGACATAATTTCGCCACTAAGTCCTGCATCTTTGAGAGACGTGGTTAATTCTCCATTTTCAATCATAAATGCTTCTACAGAATTAAATTGGAATAAACCTTTACCTGTATCGACTTGTCCCCCTCTGGAGCCAATTAAGTAAATACCGTCTTTGGTATCCTCGATTAATTCATCGAATTTCCAGTTTTTAGACTTTATGTATGTATTGCTCATACGTACGATAGGCTTATTAAGTGCTTGAGCTCTAGAATTACCGGTTACATCCATCCCAAGCCTTCCTGCAGTTTCTCTTGAATGCAAATAACCTTTTAAAACACCGTTCTCAATAAGTGTTGACTTTGCTCCCTTAACACCTTCATTATCATATTTATAAAATCCAAAGGAACCTTCAATTGTAGGGTCGTCAATAACGGTTACTTCTTCACTACCAATTATGTCCCCTATTCTATTTTTAAATACACTATCATTGGATAAAACCAAATCTGCTTCGGTAGCATGCCCAACTGCTTCGTGTATAAATACTCCTGCTAATTCGGGGTCTAAAACTACGTTAAATTCTCCTTTTGGACAAGGTTTTGCACTAAGTAATCTTAAAGCTCTTTCTTTGACTTTTATACTTTTTTCTTCTAGATTATCTTCAGAAATAGCTTCAAAACCATCACCACCTGATTTATCAAATGCAAATTGTAAAGATTCTCCTTTTGAAACTGCCATCATTCTCATAAGTGTTTTTATCCCTTCGCTTTCAATACATGTGCCTTCACTAGTAAGGAGTAATGAAGCACCCTCTGCATCGGAATAATTAATAGATTTGCTTACAATTTGATTATTCTCATCGCTAAGGTTTTTATTTACAATATTCATGTATTCCTTTTTTTCTTCGACTGAGATATCCAAAGGATTTATTTTAACTTTTGTTTTTAGTTTATCGGTTACAATTGGAACTTCCTTCATTATAACTTCTTTATTGGTGTGCATATCGGATAATTTGGCACTTTTATATGCGCTATCAAATAATTCTTCAATATTGGGCATATTTATGTCATTAGACGTTGCTAATCCCCATCCATTATTTTCAAGCACTCTAACAATAACGCCTCCGTAATTTCCGCTAGATATTTCGTCTATATCCCCATCTTTCATTACTATGTTGTTAGAACAACTTTTAATGACCCTTATATCCGCATAAGTTCCCTTTTCTAGTAGTTTTTGAATTTTCTCGACATTCAAACAATCTAAATTTAAAACCATAATGTCACCAATATTTTTATAAATTATTTTGATTTTTAAAACTAAATATAATTTAATATATGTTATTTAACCGTCTTTTTATTTAAAATTATTAATATTTTATCAAATGTATCTAAATAAATTAGTATTATTCACCTTAAAATTTAAAATCATTGTGAATTACAATAGTTTTATCTTCTGTCATCTCTTCTACAGTATATTTTATTCCTTCTCGCCCTAAACCACTATTCTTCACTCCTCCAAAAGGCATATTTTCCTGTCTAAACGTGGGGCTATTATTTATCATTACTCCTCCATAATCGAGATTTTCTGCAATATACATGGCTTTATTTATATCTCGCGTAAATACGCCCGCTTGTAACCCATAATTGCCTTTATTAGCTAATTCTAGCCCATGTTCCATATTTATAATTTTTGTAACTGGTAAAACTGGTCCAAAAGTTTCAACATTCAACAATATGTTATTTTCTTTAACTGAGATTATAGTAGGACTTATCAATGAATCTCGTCTCATTCCACCAGTTATTAGTTCCCCACCTTCTGAAATAGATGTTTTTATTAAGTTTTCCACTCTATCTGCATTTTCTGAAGTTATAAGCGGTCCCATATCGGTGCTATCTTCAAGAGGGTTCCCTATATTAAAATCACGCGTTTTATCAACTAATTTTTCAATAAATTCGTCGTAAATCTGCTCATGTACTAAAACTTTACCTACCGAGATACATACCTGACCAGAATTTAAAAACTTGCTTCTAACTGCATTTTCTACTGCTTTATCGATATCGCAATCTTCCAATACTATCAATGGATTATTACCCCCTAATTCAAGAGCAATTTTCTTCATACCTGCATTTTTAGCAATATTTTGACCTACTTCTACACTACCTGTGAATGAAATCATATTAACGTTTTCATTGGTAGCTATTTCATTACCTACAACTTCGCCATGACCCGTAACTAAATTAAATACTCCAAGGGGTATTTTCATCTTTTTCAAGGTATTTTCTATTAATTTAGTAAGTAATATTGCAGATAATGGAGCTTTAGACGAAGGGTGCAATACAATAGTATTTCCCGTAGCTATTGCAGGCGCTATTTTATGTACTACTAAATTTAAGGGGTAATTAAATGGTGTAATTGCACCTACGACCCCTAAAGGTTCCTTTTTAGTATATATTAGCCTATTTTCCGAGTTTATAGTTTCTCCGCGCAATTCTTTGGCGTAGAATGCAGATAACCTAAGGGTGGTAATACTACGGTCTACTTCTATTCGACCTTGACGAACAGGTTTTCCCGCATCTATCGCTAATAATTTTACAAAACGGTCCTTATTGTTTGAAACAGCGTCTGCTAATCTCATCAATATTTTATACCTATTGTTTGCCGATAATTTGTGCATATGTTCCTTATTTTCTAGGGCAACTTTTATCGCATTTTTAGTCTCATCCCTACTATTTGCAGTAATTTTTTCAATTACTTTGTAATCATACGGATTTATAACGTCAATTTCATCTCTGAGTACCCATTTGCCATCAATAAACATAAAACCACCTATTCTCAATAAATAATTGTAACATTCCGTAATTAATATTTGATAAATAATTATAATATGACATTTTTTAGTTAATTATTTAAGATATTATCTATTTTAAAATATTAATAATCTTCGTAAAATAGGATACAAAATTAGTAACGTAAAAATAATATTAATAAAATAGCAATGTAAAAAATAATAAAATAATAAGACAGATAGATATAATTTTTTTATTCAATATGTCCTAAAATATGACCACTTTCCTGTTTAATTATTTTTAAACCTGTTTTACAAGCATTAATTGAACCAGGTAGCGAGTAGATAAGTTTTTTATTATATATGCCTGCTGAAGCTCTTGAAAGTATCGTGGAGAATTGGACTTCATCATAACTTAATTTATGGAATACTATGCTAAATCCTTCTAATTTTTTATCGTATAACTCGTTTACTACTTCCGAAGTGTTATCTCGGTTAGATAATCCAGTACCTCCAGTTAAAACAATACATTCCACATCTGAGTAATCTATAATGTGCTCTATGAGTCCTTTTATCATTTTAGGGTTATCGGGGATTAATTCATATATTTCAGCGTTTAATTCATCTCTTAATAATATTCCAGAACCGTCTTCGACAGTTAAACCCCTTAATTTTTCCATATACCTACTATCACTAATAGATACTACCGCATATCTAATATTTTGTATTTTGGTATGCATAAAATCCCTCATTTTATACTAATTAATGTTATAATGTTATTTGTAATATTATTCATATTATTTCTATATTATATATTATTTATATCATTTTTATAGTATATTTATTTGCATTTATTCTCCACTTATAATTTTTAAAATATTATAATTAATTATAAGTATTATTCTTTAATTTGACTTTTGCTAATGTATTCTAACAAATTTACGCGGGCTTCTCCAATAGTATAACCCATATCAATATTTAATTTATCTTCGCGTTTTAATATTTCCAATAGGTGAGATATACGCGGTAATCTTAATTTTGAACTCCTGATAGCTTCTGTATCGTTAAATATTTCCTTAGGCGTACCATTTTTTATAATTTTTCCATCACTTATTAAATAAACTTTATTGGCATAAACAGGAACTAAATCAACGTCATGAGTAGATATTATGATTGTAATACCTTTTTTATTTAATTCATAAAGCAATCGCATGATTTGAGAAGCACCGAGTGGGTCAAGACCTGCAGTAGGTTCATCAAGAACTATTATTTCGGGTTTCATTGCTAATATACCCGCAATAGCTACTCTCTTTTTCTGACCGCCACTTAAGTGATGGGGTGGTTTTTCATCATAACCCTCCATATCTACAGCTTTTAAGGCTTCTTTTACTCGCTTTGTTACTTCTTCTTTATCCAATCCTAAATTCATTGGACCAAATGCTACATCCTGAGCAACTGTAGGGGCAAAAAGTTGGTCATCAGGGTTTTGAAATACTATTCCAACAGTTTTCCTAACTTCAAGTAAATCTTTATTTTTGTAAGATATCGGCTTTTCTTTAATTTTAACAATTCCCTCTTTAGGCTTTAAAATTCCATTAAAGTGTAAAAATAAGGTTGATTTGCCAGCGCCGTTAGGTCCTAAAATTGCAATCATATCTCCTTCTTCTGCTTTAAAATTAATTCCTTTTAAGGCAGATGTTCCATCGGGATATTTATATATTAAGTCATTTACTTCAAGAATTGGCAATTTATCACCATAATGATTAAAATCGTGATTATGATTAATTTGAATAATAATATAATAGTAATAATAGTAATATAATAGTAATAATAAAGTATCCTAATATAAAAAATATGATATGTCAGTTTTAGGAAATAAAGATAAAATAAAGAATAAAATAAAAATTAAGTTAGCGATTATAATTATATAATTTATAATATCAACGACGGTAACAATCCTAAGGAGATAATAATTCCCTCAAATACAAATATTCCAAATATTTGAGTTTTTTGAACTGGTTGTTCTTCTCCAAAATGATAGATATTTCCATTATAGCCTCTTGAACACATTGTGGTATATAAATTATCGCCTCTATCCAAAGAACGTACTAGCATTACACCAGCAAGTGTTCCAAGCGAGTTATATGTATTTTTAAATCCTGAATACCCAAATCTAGTTTTTTGAGCATGCTCTATCAAAAGTGCCTCATCGATTAATATGAATATATATCGATATACTAACATCGTAATTTCTATAACACTTTCTGGTATTTTCAACTCTTTTAAAACAGTTAATAGCTGAGTAAATGGCGTAGTTAGTGCTAAAAACAGTGTACAAGTAACCCCTGCAAACATCCTAAATAAAGCATGATATCCCAAACTAAAACCATCGTAATATAAAGGTATTGAAATAGTTCCAACATCCAAATTGAACCAAACATCAGTACCAAATAATAAAGTCATGAATATCAGTGAAAAAATCCCGAATAATACTGGAATTGATAGTAGTTTGAAATATATCCCTTTAGGAACTTTTGCTTTAAAAATCGTTAAAAAAATCATTGAAATAGCCATTAAAATACAAATACTTGGGGAATTAAATAATAAAACTACAAATAGTGATAAAATTGAAAATATTACTTTTAATTTGGGACTTGTGGAGTATAACCCATTAGAATGTGCTATATCGTCTATTATTAATTTTTGAACCATTATATTCCCCACAATTTATTTTTTAAGTTATTTTCAAATTCAAATTCAAATTCAAATTTAATTTTAAATTTTTATTTTTTATTTTCGTTAGTAGTATTAGATGGTTAATATTATTAAAACTTAATTGATAGTTATTAAGTAATCTTTAATAAATTGTAATTAAATGTTTAAAAAAATAATATGTTAAATCAAAAAAAATAAAATATAAATGGTATTTGTCTACCATTCGTACATTACTTAAAAATACTGGTCAGACCTATTCATTTTCAGACTTTTCAGTTTTTTTAAGTCCTTTAAAGTATCCAATATAGTATCCAATTATTATGGCACCCAAAGCAGCCTGTAAAGCAAATAATAAACTTTCTATTTCCCCACTAGGTGGTTCCCAAAATGAGCTGAACCATGGTTCATATTCTGGATTTATTACTGTAATATGTTCTTCAGCAGCTCCATCGGCACCGCCAAAGAAACCTTCGTCTTCTCCAAGACCGTTAAACATAATTAAAGGTGCTACAATAATTGCAATAAGTGCTAAAATCATAAAGAGATGCTTATTACTCATTGTTACCACCTTTTTTAATGTTCATCACTTTTTCAAATAATTCAGGTCTTAATTTGGATAAATAATCCCACAATAAACCTGTAATAAGACCTTCTGCTATTGCTAAAGGTATCTGTGTTATTGCGAATATGGTTCCAAAATCTGTGAATGATGACATAAAGCTTGGATTAGGGAATGCCAAAGCCAATTGTACGGATGTAGTTAAGTATGTAGCCCAATCCGCAAATATTGCAGTGAGTACAACAACCCATGTTATATTTAATTTGCCTCTAAGGGCTTTAAATACTAAATATCCAACAAATGGTCCCATAATACCCATTGAGAATATGTTTGCACCTAATGTGGAGAGACCTCCGTGTGCAAGTACTAACGCTTGGAATAACAATACAATGGTTGCTAAAACTGATGTAATCGCAGGGCCAAATAATATGACGCCTAAGCCGTTACCTGTGGGGTGTGAACAGCTACCTGATACTGATGGCAATTTTAAAGAACTTAATACAAACATGAAAGCAGCAGATATCGCTAATAATGGTTTAGCTTCTGGATTATTTTTAAGAACTTTATTTAAATTCATTATACCGTATCCTACAACAATAGCAGATATAATATACCACACTATTGCCCATTCTACAGGTAAATAACCTTCCATAATGTGCAAAATTTCACCTCATTAATTTATATGCTTATTATCTAAAAATAAGAGATTAATAGTTAGTTGATTAATTTAAATTATTGGTATTTTTGGTATTTTTGTGTTTTAATGTTATTTTGAATTTAGGTTAGTTTAGTACGTATAGTCTATTCTATTCAATTTTATTCAAATCTATATAATTCTATTTAATTTTACAATATTTAACTTATCTTTAATACATTACTAGTATATAAATATTTTTAGTTAAATTTAATTAGAATACTATTAAAGTTAATTTTAATAATTAAATAGGTTGTTAAAAAAAACTAGATTATAGCATAGTACTCTAAGATTTAAATTTAAAATATACCATAAGTAAAATAAAATAATAAAGATAAAATAAAAATAAAGAGTTTGGTATTTACAATTAATATTTTTCATGTTCATTAGTAATATAACCTTTAATAGCGCTCATAGCAGCTACTGCAGGGGAAGAAAGGTAGACATCTGAATTTAAATTACCCATTCTACCCTTAAAGTTTCTATTTGTGGTAGATAACGCAACTTCGCCATCTCCTAAAACTCCTTGGTGCGCACCTAAACAAGGTCCACATCCTGGTGTACATATCATTGCACCAGCATCTACGAAAGTATTTATTAGTCCTTCGGCTATTGCTTGATTAAATATGGCTTTGGAAGCAGGTATTACTATCAATCTAACATTTCTATGAACTTCATTATTTTTTAAGTACTTTGCAGCAACTCTAAGGTCATTTATTTTACCGTTGGTGCAAGAACCTATAAATACCTGGTTTATTTCAAGACCTTTAATATTTGAAACATCTGTGACGTTATCGGGGTGATGTGGGCAAGCTACTTGCTCTTCCATGTCTGTTATATCAAATTCTAAAACACCATGATATGCGTCATTTTGAATTTTTTCGTCGTAATAATCTGACGTTAACCTTTCTTTTTTTAATTCTGCTATTTTTGAACTATTAACTCCTGCAAGAGCTAAATATTCATAAGTAGTATCATCAGCTTCAATTAAACCAGTTTTACCACCCATTTCTATGGCCATATTACTTAAAGTCATTCTGTCGTCCATATCTAAATTTTTAACCGCATTTCCCCCATATTCAAGAGCCATATATGTTGCTCCACTCCTACCTATTTCTTTACACGTTTTTAAAATGATATCTTTTCCATATATACGTTCATTAACCCCTGAAACTTCCACACGTATGGTTTCAGGAACTTTCAACCATGTTTTACCCATTGCATAGATATAACCCATATCTGTTGCACCAAAACCTGTAGCAAATGCCCCAAATGCCCCATGGGTACAAGTATGGCTATCACCACCTGCTATAACAGTATTTGGTAATACGTGACCCTTTTCAGGTAATAATTGATGACAAATCCCTTCTCCACCTTTGTAATAGTTTTTAATACCTTGTTCATTTACAAAGTTTCGAGTTAATACTTGCATATTTGCAGCTTTTGAGGTATTCGCAGGTATGTTATGGTCGAATACGATAACAACTTTTTCAGGATTCCAGACCTTATCTGCAATTTTTTCAAAGGTTTTAACGGTTAAGGGCGTAGTTCCGTCATGAGTCATCGCAATATCTACGTCAACTTCAACAGTTTCACCCGCAACAACTTCTCTACCCATTTTTTTAGATATTATTTTTTCCGCAAGTGTCATAATTTCACCATACTTAATTAAACTAAATTTTAAATTTTAAATCATAGATAACATTATTATTAAGATTATCAAAATTAAATCTTCTTTAAATGATTAGATAATCTTTACAATGTTTATTATTTCATATTTGTTATATATTTATCGATTGATAATAAAATAGCATGCAGTTTAAAATGATTTAATCTTAGAATTAAAGTCGGATTAACTCAAAAAGATAATTCTCGATAAATCAATATAACTATCTAAAAAATTGTAAAATAATTAATAAAATAATTAATAAAATAATTAATAAAATAATAAATAATTATTAAGAGTTAGGCTTAAATTCAGCTAATATTTCTCCATTATCAAATACACGTACTATTCCACCACTAGCCGACAACGTGATTGCAACACAATCTATATATTTGGTTATAGTCGCAGCAGAATAATGCCTAGCACCTAAACCATGGGGTAAATTAATTTTAGCGCCACCACAATTTATATAACGTCCGCCTCCGAATACATTTCCAATATAATCTATTAAAAAAGCTCCATCAATGGTGGATAGTTCTTTTAACGTACCTTTGACTTTTTTATCAAATATTATTGCATCATGACATTCAAACGGATTTAGTATCAATGGAGTAGTCATTTTTAATAATTCAGTTTTTTCACCGATTAAAAATGTGGTACCGACTGGTTTACCTTCTCTACCCTCAACAGAAAGTTCGATACCAATATTTAAGGCTTCTAATATAACTTTTCTTTTTATATCGTCTAATGAGCTGATATAATTATAAAATCTTACAAAATCTGGATAATCATCTACCTCTAATACTGAAATATTATTACTTATGGATACCTTAGAGGTTCCAAAAATTGATACGATTAATTCTCCAATATTTAGAAATCCATTCTCTAACAACACAATCATAGCCTGATTAACTGTTGAGACTCTGCTATTTTTACCATAATTCATTAATATTGGGATTATGGGTTCATTTTTAAGTTTAAAATATGTGTCACTATTTGGAGTAGCCACTATAACTTTTAAACCTGTTTTTACCAATTTGGGGTTTTCTAGTATAATTTTTTTATATTGTTCGTACGAAGAACCAGATTCAGTGAATATTAACACAGTATCTGCATTTAAATCGTTAGATAGTTCCAAACCATGTCTTATAACATATTTAATTTTATCCATCAAAAAACACCAATTAATAGTTAATATTATTTGGGAGTTGCAATTTAACACTATAATCAATATTTAACTATTTACTAACCTATTTAAGAATTTAATTAATTTAATTAATTTAATTATATTTGTAATCTATATCTTATTTTTAATAAATTTGTCAATATATTGCATGAATTATATATTTAGTCTAATATAACCTTTATATTTGCATATATATGTATTTTTTGATATAAATTAATAAATAAGTTAATTTGTAATATCTAAAATAAAAAAATAGGATTATTAAATGTAATTAACTAGCGAACTAGCAAAATATGGATTTCCAACGCAATGCTGATGAGCATAGCCCCCTAAAACTGTTTTATCATCATTTAAAAGCCCGTCAAGATTATTAGCTATGCCAACTCCACGATTAATTTTATATGCAAATTTTGAATTTTCACCAATATTTACTAATTTGGAATAGTGGAATTCATGAGCTCTGAATTTAAACCCTGATTTACCAATGGGACAATTTTCAGTAAATTCTCCTTTAACATAACTTAATCCTTGCACGTTTTTGGTAGTTACCGCTTCACAATCCAATAATCCAAGTGATTCATAGCCGTCTACATACCTTGAAGCGTACATCAAACCACCGCATTCTGCATAAATCTTGGATTCTTTGTTTTCAACACGTTGCCGAATTGAATTGAGCATTTTTTTGTTATGACTCAATTCTTTTGCAAATATTTCTGGGTAACCGCCTCCAATATATATCATATCTGAATCAGGTACTTCTTCATCATGCAATGGACTAAAGAATTTTATCTTAGCTCCATTATCTTCTAAAGCATCTATATTATCCCAGTAATAGAAGTTAAAGGCTTCATCATGAGCAATAGCTACCTTACAATTATTTTTGTTTACATCCCATAATCCATTTTCTAAATTACAACACTCGTTAGTCCCTATCTTTTCTATATTTTCTATATTTTCTAAATTTTTTATATTTTTTATATTTTCCACATTCAAATTGGTATCAAAATCAGCATCGCTCAACTCTTTTAAAAGGTCTAAATCTAAGCTATTTTCAATAGTTTCAGCCCAACGCTCTATTTGAGAAGTCATTTCGTTTTTCTTTTCAGGGGTTGGTACCAATCCCAAATGCCGCTGTGAAACGGTTAGTTCTTCACTTCTAGGGATTGCACCAATTATTTTTATATCTTTATCGTAGTATTCTACCGCATCTTTTAATTTTGAGTAGTGTTTTTCGCCCCTTACTTTATTAAATATGACGCCCTGAATGTCTACATCACTATCAAAGCTTTTGAAACCTTTAATTATTGCAGCAGCGCTTCTAGTAAGGCTTCTTGCATCCATTAATAAAATCACTGGACTTTTTAGACTTTTAGCAACTGACGCTGTACTTCCAATATCGTTATAAGGGGATAATCCTTCATAAAGTCCCCTGACGCCCTCAATTACACTTATATCAGCTTTCTTTGAGTTTTTAGCAAATAATTTTTTAATCTGAAAATCGTTCATAAAAAAGCTATCTAGATTTCTCGAGTGGTTTTCTGTAGCCGTAGTGTGATATGTAGGGTCTATATAATCAGGACCTATCTTATAGGGTTGTACATTTAATTTCTTACTAAGTGCTGCCATAATTCCTGTTGATACTGTAGTTTTACCCACCATCGAAGAAGTGCCTGCAATAACTAATCGTTTCATATTTTTCACGCAATTATAGTGGTTATTATGAATAATATTAAATTTGTCAATTATCTCCATATTATTTTCATACTTTTATATCTTGTATTACTATTATAAAAAATTATAATACTAAATATTCATATATCTAAATTATATATTATTGGAGTGTATAAACGTCATGGGTATTAATATGTTTAAGTAGTAATTAATATTTAACGTTTAAAATAGTAAATTAATAAAGCATTATATTAGTAAACCCGTAATTAAATAATAATTAAATAATAGCTAAATAATATTTATATGATATTTAAAATATGATATTATAATTTAAAAAGACACAAATAAGGGGAAATATTGTTAAAAAACACTTATAATTACGTAATTAATCGATATATAAAATTTTTGGAATTATCATTCTCAAAAAAGTTTTTTGTGACTTATATTTTATGTATTGCGGGATATCTTTCAATAACATTATTGGGTATGTATATAAATTCGTTGTATTCTTTAAAAAACGCAGATTTTATTGCTACTAAAAAATTTGAAATAGTATCTAGTGCAGTGGTAGCTCATACTGGTCCTGAAGTGTCCTATATATCATTAGCTCTTACATATATCGTTAATAATTTTATAGCGTGTTTTACAATATCTTCTGCAATAATTGCAGTTGCGTTATTATATAGGCACGATATTAAAAAAGAAAATGATACTAATATATCCTATTTAAATGCTTTATTTATATTTTACCTAATAACAATTATAAATCCGTTCACTGGACTTTCAGGTGCTAAATTAAGATATTTAGATTTAATAGCTGTTATACCACATGGTATTTTTGAATTTGGAGCTGTAGCTTTGTCCATATCTTTGGGAATACATTATGCTTTAAAGATATTACCTTTATCTTACACATTAAACTTAAATTCCAAAAAAGAAAATTTTTCAAATGAATCATTGGATAATAATACTAATAATACTAATAACGAAAATAATAGGGATAATAACAATAAAAGTACAAATATATCAGGTATCAAAAATCTTCCAAAGTTAAAATTAAGAGATTATATAAATTATATTATATTATTGGGAACTATATTAACTCTCGTAAGTATTGCAGGTTTGTTGGAGCCATTAGATTGGGCTTTAAGAAATTATTCAATAGCTAATAATATAAATATGATAGATTTATTCATAGAATCTTATAAAAATCTAATATATTATGTAATACCAGGTTTAATTGGTGATTTATTGTCAAAATTTTAATAACACTTTCCATATAATATAAATACCTTAATAAACAACATATTGAATAATATATTAAATAATACTAATACTAATAATACTAATAATACTAATAATAATTTTTATTTTTTTAAGGTGATTGTATTATGTTAATTGATAGTCATATTCATTCTGACACTCGCTCATTTGAAGATTTAGAAGCTTTATCGAAATTTTTAGATGGCGTAATTACTCATGCACATGACCCTATGCCAGTTTACTCATTCGAAGTCTCCAGGGCTCATTTTGACAAATTATTAATGTTCGAACCAAAGAGATTTGAAAAGGTAGGTTTAAAATACTATGTCTGTATTGGCATTCATCCAAGGGCTATACCTCAAAAGATAGATGACATTGATTATCAAATAATCAAAGAATATTTAAAAAATGAGAAAGTTGTAGGCTTAGGCGAAGTAGGGCTAGAATTAGCTACTGAAACCGAAATAATAATCTTAAAAAAGCAAATGGATTTAGCAGAGAGTTTAAAAAAGCCTATAGTACTTCATACACCAAGAACCAATAAAAGAGAGATTACCAAAGAATTATTAGAAGTAATCGATGAGAGCGATTTAACAACCAATATCATCATAGAACATGTAGATTATGAAAATATTGATTTAATACTGGATTACATTGTAAAAACAAACGATTTAAAAATTTCTGAAAATCCCGATTATAAAAATAATATTCATATGGGTTTCACAGTACAACCTCAAAAATTAACGCCTGAATCAGCAATGGATTTAATCAAATACGTTTATGAGCGAGAGGATTTAAAAGCGCTTAGGGAGTCAAATAATTTAAAAATAATGATAAACAGTGATATTTCAAGTGCCCCTTCTGATATATACAGTCTTTTAAAGATGAAAGTTGTTTTGGAAAAAAATTCGGGGTATTTAAAATCTGTAAATTATAGTGCAAATGATTTAATAAATAAAATGTTAGGGGAAAATGCAAAAGAAGTATTTAATTTATAATCAATATGTAATTATAAACATAACATAATAACTATAAATTATAATTTGTATTATTTTACACATTTATATGTAGTTTATATTTCTTTTTCAATATTTTCAGCTTTTTTTTCAACTTTTTCAAATTCTAAACCATACATTAGTACATTATTTTCTTTTAATTTGGTTCTATAACTTATAATATTGTTCATTTGACCCATGCTAAGTTTAGCATATTCTAAATTAGAAATGGTTGTTAAAAAACTTCTTAAATTTTCTGGAGATTTTATTTGGTACATATTTTTAGCGCCAGTTGATATAATAACCGGAGTGTTATATTTTTTAGCAAGTTTGATATTTCTTTGGTATGAATTTAATAGTCTTGCTATTTCATAGCCTTTTTTTACTAAAATATCCGAAAAATTTAAATTTAAGCCTACTCTATGCACGCTACCTAATCTAGCGGTTATATGGTCTATTCCAGAGTCTAAACGTCTAAATGCTGGGGATGTTAATATATCTACGTCATCTTTTTCAAGTGCAAACCTATTAATATCTAAATCTCCACCTTTTACCATTAATACATCACATTTGCCCCTATATTTTTTTATGCCTTTTTCTAAATCTTTAACGCCTGAAGCATACAATAAAATTCCTGAATAAACATTTAAACCTGCAGTATTACCTAATTCTTTACACTCTAAATATTTTTCTTTGCTATAATCCGTTTTTTCTACTTCAATTTTATCTGATTTTCCAGCCGTATTTTTTTCTACTTTTTTTGATAAGTGTACATTTTGAGTAAAAACAAAGCCTTTCCATCCGATTTTTTTTAAATATTCAATTCCTTCGGATGTATTGATGTAGTTTATATCAATATATTCTTTTTCGTCCTTTTTGAATTCGTTTTTAGTATTTTTAGTCATATTTGTCCTTTTTGAATTTTTAACCTGTAAAACGTTATTGGTACTTTAATTTAAATGTTAAGCACTATAAAATTAATATACTAAGTCATGATTACTTTAAACTATCGTATAATATCACAATAATCTTTATTTTAAATTTTAAAAATAATAATAAAATTAATATAAATTATTTATCTATCTTGGGGAGTTTTAACTTCGTCTACAATTTTAGTACCTGCAGCTACCTCGTCGATACTATGTATAACACCGTTCATTGTTTCAATTACATCTTTAATAACGTCGTAATCTAAATCGTAGCCTTCTATAGTAATTTTAACACTTTCCGTGGATTTATCGATTTCATATACTGTGATATTTACACCATCGATACCCTCCAAAGCACAAATTTCAAGTGCTAAATCTGTTAATTTGGGTTCGTGTGTTTTTAATACGTCAAGAACTACTCTTCTAAGTTTTGTCACGCTTTTCTTCCTCCAAAGCACGTTTTCATAGTTTATTTTAGTTTTATTTTAGTTTTATTTTTATATTATCTATGTATTTTAAGCCACGCTTTTAAATGCTGTAACTAAAGTTAATCCAAATTTAAATGTCTAACTAATAATATTGACTCTATAAATTTTAATATATCTTATAATATATAAAATATATTATATATCCCAAATCATCTTATGAATTAATGATAAAATACTGAAAAAATCCTATAAAAATTATAAAATATTGTATCTGATTGATAAAATATTAATAGTGCATAACTGATATTATTACTAATAATAAATTTAATAATATTCTATATTATAATCGAATTATGATTAATTATATTAATCTTATAATCGTACTATATCATAAAAAATATAGCATTTATAAAAATACGAGTGATAACGTGATATTACACCCTAGACCTTCTCCAATAGCCGCAACAATGTACCAACTAAGAGATATGGGCGTAGATGCCATAATTATGCACGGACCTAGTGGTTGCTGTTTTAGAACTGCAAGACTTTTGGAAATAGATGGCATAAGGGTATTTACAACGGCTATGAATGAAAATGACTTCATATTTGGCGCAACTGAAAAATTAAAGAACGTAATTGATGATGTAATATCCTATTTACGTGAAGAAGATTCAAAAGACCCTAAAAACCTTAAAAGCTCTAGATTATTAAAAATAGGAGTTGTAGGAACTTGTGCTAGTATGATAATCGGTGAAGATATAACTGGTTTAAATGAGGAATATGGAGACAATGAATTAATACTTGCCGTAGATATCCACAGTGGACTTACAGACAATACAATAGGCGCTATTAGAGCAATGGAAAGTGCTTTAGATGTAAATTTAATTTCTGAAGAAGAATTTAATAGGCAGGTTGAATTATTGAATAAAGCTACTGAAGTAGAAAAAGCCAAGGGAATGGCAAAGAAAAAATATTTAAAGCCAACTTACGACGATGATATCGATGAAGTAATAAAAATATTCAAGGAAAAAATAAGAAATTCAAATAGTTCCAATAGTTCAAGTGATTTAGATAACTTAAATAACGTTAAATCAAAGCCTGTAATAGCTTGTGTTTTAAATGCGAAGAAAGAAACATCGTACTTATTTTCACACCCTATCGTGGAAATAAACAAAGCTTTCAAAGATGATGCGGCCATAATAAACATTGCAAATTTAGACAATAGTGTAGGATTTGAAAAAGTAAAAAACGATGCAAAAAATGTATTATCAGAATTTAAGGAAAATGGGATAACCATAGATTATATAACGGGTGGATTAGATGAATATCCAATTACAGGTTCTAAAGCTTCCGAAATATTGAATAAGTTATCTAATTCAAATAATATTGATGAAATTCCAGATATTATATTTGTTTCAGGAGTACCGCACGCTTTAGACGATAAAGTACTTAGCCAGATTAAAGAAAAAAACCCTAATGCGGTTACAGTTGGCATAAGTGACGGTCCTAGACTTTATTATCCAATAAAAGACATGTTTGACTATGGTATTATTGAATTAGATGCTCACGCTAAAGTTTTAGGTAAGAAAAATATTGTAAAATCCCGCTTTGGAGAATTAATAAAATATACATTTTCTAAAGAATAAACGTAGAATAATAATAGAATAAAAGTAGATTACATTAATACTTTAAATTAATTTATAAATATATAAATAAACCTTAAAAGATATTAGATATTATTTAACATTCTATAACGATTATAATATTATCGTTAATTTATTTTAAAAATTAATCTTTTAGTAATCGAGGGAAAATATGCAAAAGCCATGGGTTGAAAAATACAGACCAAATACTTTAAGCGAAATTGTGGGTCAAAAAGAAATAATAGAAAGACTTAAAAATTATGTTGAAAAGCAATCAATGCCACATTTACTATTTAGTGGTTCACCGGGTGTTGGAAAAACCACTGCAGCGTTATGCTTAGCAAAGGACCTTTATGGCGAAGAGTGGAGAGAAAACTTTTTGGAATTAAACAGCTCTGATGAGAGAGGTATTGACGTAATAAGGACAAAAGTAAAGGATTTCGCAAGAACAAAACCAATCGGAGATGCACCATTTAAAGTCATATTCCTTGACGAGAGTGACGCTTTAACATCTGATGCTCAAAATGCTTTAAGACGTACAATGGAAAAATACTCCGATATATGTAGGTTTATTTTAAGTTGCAACTATCCAAGTAAGATTATTCCTCCAATTCAATCAAGATGTGCAATATTTAGATTTTCGCCATTAAAAACAGAAGATGTTTTAGAATACATGGAATACATCTCAAAAAGTGAAAATATAACCTTGGATAAAAGTGGTAGTGACGCAATAATTTACGTATCAGAAGGCGATATGAGAAAATCAATAAATGTTTTGCAGACTGCAGCGGCTGTTTCCAATGAAATTGATGAAGATATAGTTTACAAAGTATCTTCAAGGGCTAGACCTGACGAAATTAAGAAAATGTTAGATTTAGCATTAAACGCAAGATTTATGGAATCAAGGGAACAACTTTATAAACTAATGGTCGATTGGGGAATGGGTGGACAAGATATCCTTACTCAAATCTTTAGGGAAGTTCCATATTTGGATATCGAAGAGCATGAAAAAATATCTTTAATTGAAGCTATAGCAGAATGCGACTTTAGGATTGTAGAAGGCGGAAACGATAGAATTCAGTTATCAGCGTTATTGGCTAAATTAGGGGCATTATAAGTTAATTTTACATTATGGTATAAATTAATTTCAAATAAATATATATCGTAGTAAGTCATAGTTTTGATTAACTTTAATGATGTAATATTTAGACAATCTAACAATAAATGATGTGAAAAAAATGGATGCAAAAAATAGCGAAAATAAAGAAAATAACGAATTTAACAACCCCGAATTTGATATTATTGAAGTAAAAATCCCTGCAGGCTTGCCTCAATCAGTAATTGGCAGATTACTATCAAACTACGAAGTTCAACACGAAGTTAAAAAAGATGAGATAACGCAACAAGAATACCCTGTATTATTTGGTTTTAAGAAAAATGTTGAAGAAGCTATGGCCAATGTGGTATTGTACACTGAAATGAGATTTGCATTAAGAGATATTGCAAGATTATCAAAATTCCACAAAATACCTGTTAAACTATATTCAAAAGATGAAAATGTTCAACATATATTAAGCGTAGCAATACAAGACTGTTTAAAAGCCGATATTGAAATAATTAATACTGAATTAGACCAGGAATCTGAAATTATAAAAGTTTTAGATAACGAAATATATGTGTATATTTAATCTAATTCAAAAAAAAATGAATTTTTACTTTTTTCATCATATTTTTTTGTTTTTATTTTCAAAGATATTATTAAATATCAACTTAAAATTACTTAAAATTAATTTCCATATCTATTTATAATATTGTATTTTATAGTACTATAATAAATTAAATAATAATATAATTAAACATAACTTTAATAAATAATACGAAAATATATTACAATCATTATATAAACTTGAAATTTAAATTATAAAACTTTATAAAATTTAAAAACTTTAGACAGCTGGTGAAATAATGTTTATGGGAGCCATTACCAAAAATGGATTAGATATTGCCGAAAAATCAAGAGAAATAGTAAAATCAAAGATAAAAGATGTTTTAGGAACAAAATACGAGGATTACACTGAAGAACAAATGGGTATAATTGAAAGAGTTGTTCACGCAACTGCTGACCCCGAATATGCAAAATTAATGGATTTTACAGATGACGCAGTAAAAAACGGTGTCGAAGCAATAAAGAATGGAAAACCTATAATCGTAGATATTTCAATGGTTGAAGCAGGAATTCGGTATGAAAATATCTATAACAATATAAAAAGTGAAGAAACAATCGAATTGGCAAAAAAAGAACAAATAACAAGAGCAGAAGCTGCAATGAGATTATTAAAAGACAAAATTGACGGTGGAGTTGTAGTAATCGGAAATGCACCAACAGCATTAATAGAAATTGTTAGATTGACAAAAGAAGAAAATATAAAACCTGCTCTAGTTGTGGGGGCACCGGTGGGCTTTGTAAAGGCTGCAGAATCTAAAGAATTATTAAGAAATTCCGAAAATAGCGCTATTTCAACAATAGGTCCAAAAGGAGGAACTCCAGTAGCTGTTTCCGTTGCAAATGGGATAATCGCATTAAGTAGGAACGAAAAAGCATAATTAACTTAACTATAGAATTATAACATAAAATAATATAATATAAATTATATCTTTTTTAATAAATTATTTATTTTAAATTTTAAACATCTCAAAAATGAAAAAAAAGTATTTTAGTATTTTATTAAATTATTTTTATTTTTATTTTTAAGTTCTTATCTAAATATTGGTTGTACTGAGCATTTGATAGGTAATGGCAATGGCCTAACCGGACAATCTTCAGTTTCTGATTTTATATTCGTTATTAACTCATCTAAGGTCATTACTTCTTTAACTGGTTTTTTGGTTGAAGATTTAGCTCTAACGGTTACATTTAAGTTACCTTTTTCCATTTCCTCGTCACCAATAACTACAACGTACATAGACCAGTCTTTACCCGCATTTCTGATTTTTTTACCGATACTTTCTTCTCTATCGTCGTAATCAGCCCTTATTCCATTAGCTCTTAATGTTTCAGCAACTGAAAGCGCATATTCTTGATGTTTATCGGAAACTGGTATAACTCTAACTTGAATAGGTGCTAACCAAGTAGGTAACATTGGAGGCACGTCTTCGAGAGTGTTTAAGTAAGCTCCTTCTAATAAACCACATAATACTCTCTCAACACTACCTGTAGGTGAACAGTGTAATATAATAGGGTTTATTTTTTTATCGCCATCATTTACAGTAATGTCAAATCTTTTTGCACTTTCTACATCGATTTGAACTGTAGGGTTTTCAATAGGTCTTCCAAAGCTATCTACAACAGCCATATCAACTTTACCAATCCAGTAGTGTTTTCTTGCAGGTAAAATTTCTAAAATTACATCTTTTTCGTATTTAGCTCTATATTCTGTGATTATGTTGTATAACCAATCTTTGTGTTCATCGTAGAAGTCTTTTGTAAATCTAAATATGATTGAGTAAGGTGTTTTTAAGTCATCACCAGTTTTTAAGCCCATCCAGAACTGTTCTTCAAATGCTTGTTTTGCTTGTTCCATGTCTATACAAACAGTGTGCATATCAGGCATTGTGAATGCTCTCAATCTTTTTAAACCTACTAATTCTCCTCTTTGTTCGTATCTGAAGCTGTAGGTTGATAATTCGTACAATTTTAAAGGTAAGTGCTTAGGTAATAAGTACATATCTTTTTTCATCATAAATTGACCAAAGCAAGCAGCAAATCTTAACATTAAGTCTTTATTGCTTTGTCTGAATCTATATTGTCTTTCTCCAAATTTATCAGCATGTTCTTTAATTGCTTTGTTTCCTAAATCATACATTACAGGAGTTTCAACAGGCATAGCTCCGTATTTAACAACTAAGTCGTAAACATAGTCTGATAATAAATCTCTGATTAATTTACCTTTTGGGTACCATCTAAAGTGACCTGCATCTGAACTTGGTTCATAATCACAAATTTCTTTTTCTTTGATGTATGTAACGTGAGGAGGTTCGCTTTCACTTTTCTTTTTGCTTTTTCTATCTTCTTTATTTTCTTTAATTCCTAATTCATGTTTTAATAATGCTTTTAAACCATCATCTTTAACTGTTTTAACACTTTTTTCATCCATTTCAATTAAATTAAAGTCTTTGTCTACAACATAGAAAGTGGTTTTTGATTTTTCCTTTTCTTCAGCATCTTCGGTTCTTTCAGCACTAATTTGTCTCGAAAGTTCACTTAATGGGTGACCTTTACAGCTAATTTTAAATGCCTTGTACCATCCAAATGGTGACCTTAAAACATTGTATTCAGGTGCTAAAATTTCTTCAACATCTTTTAAAATCTTTTTAGCAACATCAGGAGAGCCCAAATTACTTGAAAGGTGAGCATATGGGTATAATACAATATTTTCAACCTTTAAATTTTCAGCAGTTTTCTTTATTTCATCAACAACGTTTTTAACAACCGCTTCAGGGTCGGA
The DNA here is from genome assembly GCF_024807035.1 of Methanococcus voltae PS. Taxonomy (NCBI): domain Archaea; kingdom Methanobacteriati; phylum Methanobacteriota; class Methanococci; order Methanococcales; family Methanococcaceae; genus Methanococcus; species Methanococcus voltae. The sequence goes on along the minus strand of NZ_JANUCQ010000003.1, from coordinate 42,866 downwards.
TTCATCGTCTCTTTCAACCGCTATAAAAACGGTTAAACATTCGTCCATTTTTCCGCTTAATTTTTCAGTTTCTTCAGCCATTTTAGTTTTTTGTTTAGCTTCATATTCTAAATAATCAGAGTGTATCATTAAAGTTTTCATTATGTCCCTCATTATGAATTTGAATTATAATTTTATTTTAATTTTTAATATTTTTAATATTTGATTAATAGATACTAATATTATTGATATATCATTGTTATATTTACTCGAAATATGATTTTTTCTATTCTGAGTTATGAAATTATAAATTGATATAATTCACATACTTATTTACTTACATATTATAAATATTTAATTTAAATAGTTAATTAACATATCAATATTATGATATTTTAGAATAATATTTTAGATGATACGAAGTTGAAAATTATGAATCGAAAAAGTAAAAAATTAATCTGTTTAGGCTTAGAGGGGACTGCTGAAAAAACAGGAGTGGGTATAGTCACCGAGGATGGAGAAGTACTGTACAATAATACAATAATCTACAAACCGCCATTACAAGGAATAAATCCTCGTGAAGCTGCAGACCATCACGCGGAAACCTTTATAAAACTTTTAAAAGACGCATTTAACAACGTGAATCCAAAAGATATTGATTTAGTGGCTTTTTCTCAAGGACCTGGTTTAGGTCCAAGTTTAAGAGTGACTGCAACGGCGGGGAGAGCTTTGGCTCTTTCACTAAATAAACCTATAATCGGCGTTAATCATTGTGTAGGTCACGTAGAGATAGGAAAATTAACAACACCTGCAAAAGACCCTTTAACATTATATGTAAGCGGTGGAAATACCCAAATTTTGGCTTACGTAGGTAATAAATATCGAGTAATTGGTGAAACTCACGATATAGCTATAGGAAACTGTTTAGACCAATTTGCAAGAAGTTGTGGATTACCACATCCTGGTGGCGTATATATCGAACAAATGGCAAAGAAATCAAAAGATAATTTGGAAAATCGTGGAAATTACTTAAAATTACCCTACACAATAAAAGGTATGGATTTATCTCTTTCTGGATTACTAACTGCGGCAATTAAGAAATCAAAAGATACCAGTGGGAATCATACTTTGGAAGATGTATGCTACTCTTTACAAGAAACGGCTTTCGCAATGTTAACAGAAATAACTGAGAGAGCTTTAGCACACACCAATAAGTCAGAAGTAATGTTAGTTGGAGGAGTTGCTGCAAACGACCGTTTAAAAGAAATGCTACAAAAAATGTGTAATGAGCAAAATGTTGACTTCTATGTGCCCGAAAAACAATACTGTGGCGATAATGGGGCTATGATAGGCTGGTTAGGTATTTTACAATATAAAAATGGAAAAAGAACTGATTTAGCAGATACAAAAATTATGCCAAATTACCGTGCAGATATGGTGGGTGTAAATTGGATTAATAATGAGGATAATATAAAAATAAATGAAGCTCAACGAGTAATACCCGAAAATTTAATTGGAAAGGGTGCTGAGGCAGATATTGAAATTATTGATTATTTAGGGAATAAATCTATTAAGAAGACTAGGATAGTAAAAGGTTACCGTGTAAATGAGTTGGATATACTTATAAGACAAAGAAGAACGGTAAAAGAAGCAAGATTTTTAAATAATGTAAAAAATTTAAGAATTTGCACCCCTACAGTTTATGATATAAATAAAGATGAAAATAGCATAATAATGGAATTTATCGACGGTGTATCTTTAAAAGATTATATATTAAATAATAAATGTCTAAATCCTGATTTAAAAAATTTATTAATTAGAGTCGGTGAATCAATTGCTAAAATGCACAACGAAAACATAATTCACAATGATTTAACTACCTCTAATTTTATGGTTAGTCAAGACAATGGGTTATGTAATGAATCAAATATTAAATTATATGTGTTAGATTTTGGATTAGCAAAATATACTGACGTTTTTGAGGATAGGGCGATTGACTTAATTGTTTTGAAAAAAGCACTAATAAGCACACATTACAAACAATTTGACGAAATTTGGAATAATATTCTGGAAGGCTACAAAATTTCTAAAGATTATGATAAAACTTTAAAAATGATTGATAAAGTTGAAAAAAAGGGTAGATATTTATAATTTTTAATTAAATACAATAATTATCTTACTAATGGATGTAATTAAAATTTATAAGAGTACGTCTGTATAAGCGAATAATAATAAAGTATAATTGTATAAAATGTATTTTGATATGTATAAAATTATAATAGAATTATAATAGAATTATAATAGAATTATGATAAAATTTTAGATGGTGAAACTGATGTATATTATACCTGCTGTGGATATGAAAGAAGGCAAATGCGTGCAGTTAATACAAGGAGACCCCACAAAGAGACATGTGGAGTATGACAACCCTGACGAAATAGCTAAAATGTGGATAGAAAATGGTGCAGAGATGTTGCACCTTGTAGATTTGGATGGTGCAATTGACGGAGAGCGTGTAAATTTACCCTGTGTTAAGAAAATAATTCAAGAGTCAAAAGTACCTGTTCAAATGGGTGGTGGCATAAGAACCATACAAGATGTGGAAGAATTAGTCGATTTGGGGATTAATAAAGTTATTATCGGTACTGTGGCAGTTCAAAATCCAGATTTTGTTGAACAACTTGCTAAAAAAGTAGGTAGTGACAAAATAATGGTTGCTTTAGATGCAAAAGATGGTAAAGTAGTTATAAAAGGATGGAAGGAAAAAACAGAGTACACACCAGTTCAAATGGGTAAAATTTTAGAAGAAAAAGGTGCTGGTAGTATTTTATTTACAAATGTAGACTCTGAAGGTCTTTTAAATGGTATAAATATCACACCTACAAAAGAACTCGTAGATAACTTAAATATACCGATTATAGCATCTGGCGGAGTAACTACAATCGAAGATTTAATTGAATTCAAAAAAATAGGTGTAGCTGGCGTTGTTGTAGGTTCTGCATTGTACAAAAACAATTTTAAACTACAGGACGCAATAAATACAGTAAATAACTTTAAAATTTAATAATTTATTTTATTGTAAAATATAAAATAAGATTTTGATATATGATATTTTAATATAAATAATATAATTACTATTTTCATTAGTAATTTTCGTTTATTTTTAATCACATGTCCACTCGAACGGTAATTGTACCAAAAGTCCTTTTACTGTCTTCAAATAATGCAAAGTCTGTAATAACTCTTTGTATTGCTGATTTTTCATTTACCATAGTTACGTGGTCAGTAATTACGATTTCTTCAAACTTTTCTTTTTCAATCGTTTTCATCATTTCTTTAATAACTTTAATACTCATAATATCCAACAATTTGGTGTCAATAGATATATGGGATAATTCCCCGTTATTATTTTTAACTAATTTAGCAAATGCGTCCCAATCTCTTGATTTTACTTCTACATAATCTTCTTTTTCAGAAATTATGTATCCTCTAGCGCTCATAAGTACTATTATATTATCCTTAAGTCTTTCAAGCTTTTTAACATCTGTATCGTAGAAATAAAGGTTTGTAATATGTTTACAATCTTTTATTTTGGTAGTTTTTTTACTATATATTTCATTGGTTTTTAAGATATCCGTTTTACTTATAATGCCCAATATATTGTTTTCTTCATCTAAAACTATTAATCTACCAACTTTACTTTTTATCATTAATTTTTGAGCAGCTAATGCAGATTCATCGCATCTTATGGTTACTAAATTCTTGGATTTAGTCATTATGTCTTTTATTTTTGTTTTACCAGGTACTGATTTCTTTTCAAGGTCATTGAATGTAACAATTCCAACAAGTTCTTTGTCAGAATCTACGACCGGATAGCCCAAATGTTTATGCTTCCGTATTACGCTATTCAAAAAATCTACAGAATCATTTTCATTAACTGTAACGACCCTAGAAGACATTATTTGACTTACACTAAGCTTATTTAATATTTTTAAGTCGTACAATTTTATTAAATCGCTTTCACTTTCCAATATAAATTTGTTTATATAAGTAAATAAATATTCTATTGAATCATGTTCCAAGCCTATGTTGTATACTCTTTCTATCGTAGATAATTTATTAAAATACATATAATATCACCAAAATTCATTAATATTCTAAAAATACCAAAATATTGTATTTATTAGCAATAAGGGCTAATAACAGAGTTATTGAAAATATTTCTATATATTATACTATATTTATTTATCTAATTGAATTTAGGTAGTATGATAACTATTAAAAATTAAAAAATAGAAAAATAGAAAAATAGAAAAGTAGAAAAATTAAAGGTATTTAAAAAAATATATTATAAAATTAATGTGGTATAATATATTATTTAGTTATAATTTTATATTTTTAGCTTATTTATATTTTTTCTTCCTTTTTTAATACTTCTTTTGCAATTTCTTTAAATCTATTGTAGTTAAAGCTGTCCCAGTCTTGAATTTTTTCTTTCCAAGGTATTGATGTAAAGATGATTGAACCTAAGAGCATAGCAGGAATAACTGCAGCACCTAATGCTACAAATATGCTTTCATATCCGCCGTAACCTGTTGTAATTAAACTGTACGTATGGAATCCTAAGAACACCAATAATGACACTGGTGTAATTATACCTGCGAATACTTTCCATAATGAACCCATTTTAATAGGGGACAATCTATCGATGTATTCAACAAGTTTTTCACCTTTAAATAACCATATTGCCGCAATAGCTTCTAATATACCAACTAATGGTAATGTTACGTTTGAAATGAAGTTATCTACTATATCTAACCAGTATAAACCAGACTGAGTTACGAATATTAAACTCCCTAGAATACCTAATATTGTAACAATAAACGAAGTCTTTTTCCTGCTGATTTGGAATTTATCGATAATTGCAGACGAGAATGACTCCATTAAGGATAATGCTGATGAGATACCTGCAATAACGAAGCTTAAGAAGAATATAATACCAAATTCTCTTCCGAAAGGCATTAATGAAATTGCCGTAGGGAATGTAACAAATGCCAAAGTAATGGATTGTTGAACAACTTCAGTTATTGGTATGTTCTGTTGGAATGCCATGTATCCCAATGTTCCAAATACCGCAAGACCTACAATTAATGAGTAGAATGAATTTGACAAAGCTACAATAAGTGAACTTTTTGTCAAGTCAGTTTTTTCAGGTAAGTAACTTGAGTATGCTATCATAATACCAAATCCTAAACTTAAGGAGAAGAATATCTGACAGAATGCGTCAACCCAAATTTTTAAGTTAGTTATCTTTGAAAAATCTGGAGTTACGTAGAGTAAGATACCATCGATACCACCCGGTAAGGTAAACCCTCTTATAACTAATGCAACAGTCATAAGGAATAGTATGGGCATAAATACCTTGTTTGCTCTTTCCAAACCTTTTTTAACCCCTGAATTGATAATAACATAAGTTACAACCCACGCAAGAACAACTGATATTAACGATAATAATGGGAATGTACCTATTTCACCAGGCCCACTTGAGATTTGTAATATATCATTGAAGAAGAATCCTCCGATATCTGCAGGTATTCCTATGAATAAAAGCTGGTATAAGTATGCAATACCCCAACCAAGGATTGCCATATAGTAGGTAGTGATTATAAATGCAGTAAATACGGAAAGCCAACCTAACCATTCGAATTTACCGTTTAATCTTTTCCAAGCAAGGGGTGCGGAACCCTTTGTAGAATGTCCTATAACGAACTCTAAAGCTAAAACTGTAACACCAACAATAAATAAACCAATTATATAAGGTATAAGGAAAGCCCCTCCACCATTTTCATAAGCCATGTATGGAAACCGCCATATGTTTCCTAAACCAACCGCAGAACCAATTGCTGCGATTATGAAACCCAAATTAGAGCCCCATTGTTCTCTTGCACTCACAATATCTCCTCACAATATGATTTGATGTATATTATTTATTTATATACAATATCACCACATCAGTTTTGTAAAAACATTAAGTAACATTATATTTTATATTTAATTTAATTTAATTTAATTTATCAATATGTTATATTCAATTTATATTTTATTAATATCATTATTTATAATTATAAATGTAATTTTTTATTATTCATATATTTATATTTCGATATATTATTTGTTATACATATTATATATTTATTGAGATATAATTGGTATTTTGGTTAATAATACTCAATAAACCTTATGTTAAAAATAATTTTTAATCAAGATAATAAAAATATATCTATCTCTTAGAAGATATAATTTAAAAAAAAATAATATAATTAAAAATATATTAGATTAAACTATAATTTATAATTTGAACTTAGATTATAGATTATATTAATTTTGAAATATATCTAATTATATCCCCATCGGAAATTATACCAATCAATTTTCCATCATCGTCAACTACAGGAAGCTGGTTTATAATTTCTGAAGCAGTTCCGTTTATATCCATTTTTTGCAAAGCTTGTTTAATTGTTTCAGAAGGTTTAACAGATATTACATCTTTTGTCATTACTTCTTCAAGAGTAGTTTCTAAGGTGTAGACATCTTTTATTAAGTTGTAGCCTACATCTGTGGTCGTTATAATGCCCATTAAAACCTTATCGTCGTTTACTATAGGTAAGCAACTTACTTTGTTTTTAAGCATATTTTCAAATGCGTCAACAACAGATTCGCTGGTTTTTGCAGATACTACATTTTTAATCATTATTTCTTCAATAGTGCTATTTAATTGCTCCATATTATCCCTATTTTTAGTATTATAATAAATATCTAGATATTTATTACCCTAACTTGAATTTACTTGTTTATTTCAATTTTATGTAAGTATATTACTACTATATTACTATTATAAAGATTTTAAATATACTTATTTGCGTATATCACTAGGTAATTAGTAAATAATTATTACACAACTATTAATAATTATTATATTTTTGCTTAATTATTATCTAATAATTAAATACGACTTCATATTAAAATAACATTCATGATTATATTAAAATTCAAATTTATATATGAGACTATTGTTATTAAATAGAAAACTTTATATACCATTGTTTTATAAAACGCTTAAAAAGTCTCAAATATATAAATAAGCTCTTAAAAATTAATATTTTTAAAATATAATTTATTAGGGGTATTGTAGTCGACTATGAAAAAGTATTTAATTGAAAACTTTAGATATATGATAAAATAATAACTTGATATTTAATTGAAAAATAAAGTAACAATAATTACTAAATAATTACTAACTATAAAAATAAAAGGTAATACCTAACCAAAAACTATAAAAAACTATAAAAAACTATATTTTATCGTAAAATACGTATAAAATAAATATATCTTTGATATCATAAGAAGGATAATTATGAAAAATGAGCAAGTAAAATTATCACACAATAACAAAGTGGCAGATGGAATAAAATTATTTGGATTTGTAAATATAATTGATATAGAATTTAATGATTTTAATGACATTACAAAGGACATAGATACTAAAAATACTGATAATAACACGAACAATAGCATCAATATAAATAATATTGATGATAGTAATACTAAAAAGGATTACACTTGTTTTATTTGGAATAAAGAGATATTGGATGACGAGGAATTACTTATTTGGGAAAAAACAATATCAAATGAGATTAAAAAAGGAAAGAAAATATTAAACATGGCAAGATTGCAAAGAATCGAAAATAACGAAAGTTTGCTTGCACTAGCAAAAAATCACAACGTATCTGTAAGGGATATTTCAGACCCTGAAATTTATAAAAAAGTTGAAGATTACGCATATAAAGGTTTAGATGGTATAAAACCTAAAGTCCTTACAATAGTGGGCACAGGTAGGCAATCCGGTAAATTTACAGCATGCATGACTTTAAAAAATGAATTAACAAACAAAGGAATTAATTTGGGTGTTTTAGGTACCGAACCTCAATCTATGATATGCGGTGCAGACGAAATGGTTATACCCCAACCAATACCAATATGTCATGTGGCACCCACCATATTAGGAGTTATGAAAAAAATAGAGATGGAAAATAACTTAACGGAAAATGATTTAATGATAGTTTCTGGACAAACGGGTATTTTTGCAAACCCTTTGGAAGTTGGAACTGGAAGGGGTGGAAGTGTAATAAGTATTGCTCTTCTTTTAGGCTCTAATCCGGATTATATATTATTAGCTTCTGATTTGCTAGATTTAGAGGATATAACTAAGCACATATTAGCCACAGAGTTATTAACTGGTAAAAAAGTAATTGGAGTCACTGTAAATTCGAAAAAATTATTCGATTCTGAAAGTGACGAAGAAATATCTTTGATTTTACGAGATATATCTAAAAAATTAAATTTACCAGTAACCGACGTAATCGGGAGGATTAACTTAGATGAGTTACTTGAAGAAATTATTAAATTATTAAAAAATAACTAAATATTAAAATATTAAATAAAAAATAGAAATTAAATATTTTATTTAATTTTATAACTCTTTTAACGTATAATTTAATTTTTCAGACAATCTATCTGTAATTTTATCCCATTTAGGCAAATTTGTTTGGCAACCTACTTTTTCAACCACATAGGATGCTACACAGGCTCCGACATAACCGCAACTTTCCAAAGAATATCCTTTTAAGTAAGCAGATAAAAAGCCCGCTCTATAGCTGTCTCCTGCACCTGTAGGGTCCATAGCTTCAACCATAATTGCAGGAACTTTTATTTCTTCCCCTTCATGGTATATATGGCTACCATCTTTGTTGTAGGTTACAATCAAGTAATTTAATTTATTTTTCATACCTTCCGGTGTTTTATTTATTGTTTCCATTATTCTTCTATATTCGTGATGATTCATAAATAGGAAATCTACATAGTTAATTATTTCCTCTAAATTTTCAGCACTATACAATGTTAAATCCTGACCTGGGTCAAAAGAAACCAATTTGTTTAATTCTTTAGCTTTTTTAGCGCATTTTATGTTATATTCTGGGTCTCCTGTCGATAAGTGTACGATATCCCCGTCAAAATCTGGTACAATTATCTCTTTGTAATGTTTCGCAGCCCCCCATAAAAAGTATGTAATTTGATTAGCGTCTGGGTCGGTAAATATCCAAGCTTTTGGTGTTTCTTCTTCTGTGGATGTGTATACAAAGTCTAAAGAGACCCCCAAGTCTTTTAAATACTCTTCGTATCCAGATGTGATGAAATCAGTACCTACGCAAGATATCAATGATGAATTTATGCCCATATTAGATATTTGTGCTGCCACGTTACTTGCAGCACCTCCATAGTATTTTTTAGCACTAGGAATTTGCACTGATGTATTTAATTCCGGGAATTTATCTAAATCAAAAATATAATCAATTGCAGCGTGTCCAACAACGTTTATTTTACCATTACTGTCTAAATTATTATTATTATTATTTTTTATATTCTCCAAATTATCACCAAATAGTATATAAAATAACAAGATTTTTATATTTATTTTATTATTTTCTAATTATAATTTAAATGTTAAAATTACTTGTCGTTATTTTACATGTATTTTGTATCTCATAAAGATTATTATTTTAGATATATAAATTATTTTAGTCAACATTAAAACATTACTTTAATAAACGACTATAGATATAATTATACCCTTTATATTTGAATGTAATTTGATATATATTATAAATTACAAATATAATTATAAATTGTTTTATAGTATGGATTAACAAATAAAATATAATACAAAATGCAATATGTTAATTAAAAGTACTAGTATAATTTATGATAATTACAGTATGGTGATTATATGTATCAAATAGTTAGGTATGAAGGCGGAGTTTACAAACACAATGAGCTAAAAGAATGGATTGAAGACGTGGGTGGATTTATAATCCAAGAGCACGTTATGCAATTGGATGTTTTCATGACTGTCGCATTTCCAGAAGATGAAATAGCGGAATTCAAAAACCTTTCAAAAAATTACAAAGGTAAGGTTGTAGAGACTCCATTAGCAGGAATAGAAATTGCAGTGGTGGCACCAAGTTTGTCACGTCATCATTTGCCCCATATAGCTTGTGACGTTTCAGAATACGTCCGTAAATTTGGAGCTAAGCCTAATATGATAGGATTATCGCACGGTGCGGGAAAATCAATAAGTCAAATCAAGGAAAAGGAAAAAAGGCTTATTGAGGAACATGACCTTGCCATATACGTGATGGGTAATTTTAAAAGCTGTATTGAAGATAAAACCCATCTATTTGATGTAGATATTCCAGTAATTGTCACTGGAGGCCCTGAACAAATTGAAGTTGGTAAAACCTACATTGGAAATTTAGGTAGGCGTAGCCAACGTTTAAGAAGAGGCTCTGAAATTAAGGCGCTAGATAATATGATAGAAAATATCACCGAGAAAATCGGTGAAAAAAGGCTTGAATTATCATACGACCCCCCTATAATACCTCCAGTGGTTTTAAAAGATGAAATAGAAAAAAATATAGCAGATGTTCACGGTATATTCGCACCCATGCCAATTGTAACTCAATTAGATGGTTTAAGAATAAAATTGGATTACGATAGGTCGCACGAAAGAATTGAAAATTTAAAAATAGATAATTATGTATTAAAAGATATTGCATATATCTCTAAATCATTAATCAAGAATTATATTCTTGTAAAATTAAAATCAAAGTCTGAAGTAATTGAAGAATCTGAAAATAATATTTAAAAATATATTAAAAGTATATTAATATAATATTAAAAATATATTAATTTTCAGTTTCTTATTTATTTATTTATTTATTTATTTATTTATTTTGCATATCTTAATGAGTTTATTTTAAGAATAAATCTTTTAAAACATCTACTATAATAGTATCTACGCTTACAAAGCTAACTTCTGATGCGTAAGAGTCTGTTCCTATTACTTTATTTGCACCACCGTTGTATAATTTGTTTAAAGCATCATTGATTAATACTGGGTGTACGCATGAAGCAATTACTTTATTTGCACCTTGTTGTTTTAACATACTTATTGCTGTAGCCATTGTACCGCCAGTAGATATAATATCATCCACAATTAATACGTCCCTACCGTTTACGTCTAAGTTTTTAGGTGCAATGTTTACTTCTGTTGGGGAGTACCTAACTTTTTCTAAATAATCGTATTCGCAACCTATTATTTTTGAAGCCTCTTTTGCTAATTCTATAGCTCCTTTATCAGGGGATAATACAACAGGGTTGTTTAACTCTTCTTTAACTGATTCTGCTATTTTAGGAACTGCATTTCCATATATAAATGGTATTTCAAAGAATTGCTCAATATGTGTTTCATGGGGGTTAATTGTAACTATTCTATCACAGAATTGTGAGTAAATCTTAGCAAAAGCAATTATGCTGACAGGTTCGCCCTTGTTGAACTTTTTATCTTGTCTTGCGTATGCCAAATAAGGAACAACTAAAGTTATACTCTTAGCTTTTTCTTCTTTTAAAGCTTGGCATAATAAAATAGATTCTATAATTGCTTCCTGAGTATTTTGTGTTTGAATTATAATTGCGTCTTCATTTTCCACATCGCTGTGAATTCTTACATATTTTTCGCCATCGGGGAAGCTTTTTGCTTCAGTTCTTGATAACTGCCAGCCCAATAGTTCAGAAACATTTTTTGCTAATTTTTGAGATTTTGAACCTGGAATTATAATCATAGTATCACCATTATTTTTTAATCTTATTTTATATAAGATATCATTTTATGCAATATCGTTTTAGTATTAAATTAATTTCCACTGAAAATATATTACTCCAAATTAAATAAAAATAATATTATAGGATTTAACATATAATATATTATATAACATTGCTATTAATTTCAAAAACATTGATAAGTTTATTATAAAATTACCTATTTAAAATTATGCAATATCAAAATAAATTATCCATTCGGAAATAGGTATTTAAAAACAAAGAATAATCTAAAAAATAAAAAAGGGACACTATGGCAAATTTAAAAGGGAATAATATGATTTGTAAAACTTGTGACACAACCAAATATGATATACCGCCTAGATACGACGTTTTAATTATAGGCGCTGGCGTATCGGGAAGTTCAGTATATAAAGAACTCAAAAAACAATTAAAAAGTAATAAACATAATAAAAATGATTTAAAAATAGGTATTGTAGAAATGGGTGGTTTAAAACCCGAATATGTAATTGAAAAAGAAGGAAATAATATAGAAACTATATACGCTAAGGGTATTGGGGGGGCAGGTTCTTATTTTGTAGGAAACGCTTTGGAAGTTAATATTAAAGGTTTAAATCTAGAAAAAGAGTACGAAGAGCTTAAAAAAGAACTTAATATATCCGTAGTTCCTGAAGAATGCTTATCACGTTACGAAGTCGAGTTGATAAATAAAGGATTTAAACAAACTCCTAAATTAGTAAACTTTGATAAATGTATAAATTGTGGACTTTGTGCTCATAAAGGCTGTGAGGCAAGAGCATATTTTTACGAATTTTTGGATATAACCAATGAGGATTTTAAAGAATCTGAAATTATTTTGAATTCAAAAGTAATCGATATATCCTTAAAAGAACAAGATAATTATAAATTCGAAGTTATTTTGGAAAATGAGTCCAATAATAATACTAATAATAATACTAATAATAATAATAATAATAATAATAATTTTAGTATATTTGCCAAAAACATAGTACTTTGTGCGGGTGGAGTTAACAGCCCTCGGATATTATCAAAGTTATATGCCAAAGAAAATATAAATAGTGAAGACTTGGGAAAAAATTTATTTATTGATAGTTTTGTAACTGTTGGAGGCGTTTTAATTGATAGTAACATCAATAAAGAAGTTCCAATGGCAATTTACAAAGACTATGGTGATTACATCTTAAGTAGCCACTATTCCGAGCTATTATATAATAGAATAATGGAAGAAAGTGAAAACAGTATGAAAATCAGAAAATCAGACATATTTGGTTTTATGATAAAAATAAAAGATAGTGAAAATGGCTCAATACTCGAAAATTCAATATCTAAACCAATGTCTGAAAAAGATGTTCAGATATTTATGGAGGCAATGGCTACTGCAACCCCTATATTAAGAGATTTAGGTATTAATAAAATATATTCTACCATACCAAGAGGTTCCCATCCATCAGGCACTTGTAAACTTGGCAAAGTAGTAAATAATAATTTTGAATCAAATATAAAAAATTTGTATGTATGTGACGCTTCCATATTGCCTGAGAGTATTGGAAAACCACCCATCTTAGCTCTAATGGCAATTTCTAAAAAATTATCTGAAAGTTTGATTAAAAAGTTACAATAATAAATTTAAATTGAAAATAATAGTTTAAAAATTAAATATAATAAATTAAAGGATTAAAAATAAATTATTATCATTTCCTAACGTATTTCCCTTTAAATTACCTTAACTGCTACAAATATGGCAAATAGTCCTCCTGCGAGTGTAGCAATGAAATTAACGTACTCATTATTTAATAAATGCCTACGTTCAAATGTAGCTCCTACAAGACTGTCTACAAAGTTACCGAATATCCCGGATAAGGTACAAATACCTAAATATTCTATTTTTCCGAATAGTAGCATAGCAATTAACCCTATTGTAAAAGAACCAATCAAACCAAAGAATGTACCTCCAAAGGTTATGCCTCCATCAGTTCCAACTTCTACTTTTTGAAATGTCGTAATTAATCTAGGACTTCCGCCGAATACCATGCCTAATTCTGACGAAAATGTATCTGAGTTAGCTGCAGCAATCGAACCCAAGTAACCCAAAAGCGCAGTTGGATAATCTAATAGTCCACCAATATACAATATAACGAATATCAATGGCATTAACCCATTTGCAAGTACGTTTTTTAACGAACGGGTTTTTTCACCCATTTTTAATTTATCTTTTTTCCCATACCCTACTTTGCTCATAAGACTACCTAAAATTAGGAAGCTAATTAATACTAAAAGCCAAGTTATATCAGTACCCATTATTATAATAAAAGCCATAGTCGAAGAGCCAATTATCCCTTTTGTATCCAAAAATTTCTTTTTGTGACTCATATATGCTATTAAACCAATTATAAATACTGATATGATAAATTTATACACTAATATCATTTTTACACCGATTGATTAATATAAATTAGATATACTAGTATATAAAAGTATATTTAGTCGTTTTGTGTATTACTTAATGTTTTAAAATTATATATAAAATTATATAAAATAGTAAATTTAATAATAATAAGGAATGAATAACAAAAGAAAATGCTAGAAAAATACTAAAATACTAAAATATTAAGATAATAAGGTACTAAGAATATTTTAAAAGTATCATATGGGAATTTAATTGGGTGAAATTATGTGTATATTTTGTGATATTGTAAACAACAAAATACCTTCAAGAAAATTATATGAAGATGATGATTTTTTAGTAATTATGGATGCTTTCCCAAAATCAAGAGGTCACACCTTAATCCTTACAAAAGAACATTACGTAGATTTTGATGACATGTCCGAAGAATTAGCTTCAAAATTAATAGTTTTAGTTCATAAAATGGTTAAAAAGCTTAAAGTCTTAGGTATGGATGGATACAATATAATAAACAATAATCAGCCTATTTCAGGTCAGGAAGTTCCACACGTTCACTTTCATATCGTTCCAAGATATAATGATGAAAAGAAACCTGTTATATCAATATCCGAACCAATAGAAATGGATTTAGATGAAATACATGAATTGTTAACTAAAAATTAGATTAGATGTTAGAATACTTAAATATTAATTAAAATAAATTACATATTTAAAATAAATTTATTATTTTAAACATTTTTAATTTAATAGTTTACCTTGTAAACCAAAAGTGCCTGCACCGGTAACTTTAACTGTTTTAAATTCTCCAATGGAGATTTCTGCATCATCTGGTGAATCAAATAATACTTTTTTACAGTTATTGGTTATCGCTTCTCCTTCTTTGACAATTAAGCATTCAAAAGTTTGACCGATATGCTTTTTATTATTTTCAAAGCTTATTTCTCTTCGAAGTTTATTAAGTATTTCAGAGCGTTCTTTTCTTATTTTGGTATCTATTTGTTTCATACGTCCTGCTACAGTATATTTCCTTTGTGAATACTTAGCTCCATGTGTGAAATCTGGTTTTATCTGTTTTAAAACCTCTAATGTATTTTCAAAGGCTTCCTCACTTTCGGTAGGGAATCCAACAATAATGTCCGTAGTGAAATTTAAATCTTTTACTTTATGCTTAAATTCGTCAAGAACCGATATAAATTCGTCAACTGTATAGCCTCGATTCATATCTTTTAGTACTTCATTGTCACCACTTTGGATAGGCAAGTGTAAGAATTTTGTAACTTTTTCGTTGGAATATGTCTCGATTAAATCATCAATAAATGAATTTGCATAATTTGCATGCATCATTCCAATTCTAACTCCAAAGTTGTATGTTTTATTTTCGTCCGTATTATCTATTAAATTTTTATTATTTACAATATCATTTATTAAATTTGGTAATCTATAATTATCGTCTCTATCAAAACCGTAACAAGCCGTATCTTGAGCAGTTACTAATAAACATTTAGTACCTGACTTTAGTAACTCTTCAGACTTTTTTACAATGTTTTTTGGCTCGTAAGATATTAAATTACCTCTAGCCACTTTTACAATACAGTAAGTACAATTTCCAAGACAACCTTCGCATATTGGTAATGCCATTATTAAATTATTGCTACTATTAACTTTGTTATGGGTATTATCGGTATTATCTTTAGCCAAATAGTTCAATTTGTTGTCTATAGAACTTACACTTGTTTTTACAACTTCTTGATAGTTTTTACCTTCAAAAACAGCTTTTACAATTTCACCGGACAAATGAGCTTCTCTAGGCATTATTAAAGCATCGTATAATCCTTCTATTTTTTTAGATAGTGCTTTTGCCAAACAACCGGCTACAACTACTTTTTTGCCTGATTCTTTGTATTTTTTGATTTTCGAAATCATTTTATGTTCGGTTTCCTGTCTAACAATACAGGTATTTATAACAACCAAGTTTATATTTTCACTATCAGAAATTTTAAAATCTCCCGTATATACATTAAAACCCTGTTCAATCATTGAATTTTTTATTATTTCCGTATCCGATGTGTTTAATGTACAACCATATCCTTCTAGATGTACATTTAAGTTATTAAATAATTTTTCATTAATTTTGTTATTACTATAATTATTTTCTTTATTATTTTCTTTATTAATTTCCTTATTTAATTCCATATTAGCACCGTTTTTCATCAAAATATTAACTTTACGTAGAAATACAATAATTCTATAATATTTAAATCTATTATTATATATCAGTTATTACATAGTAGATACTATCTTATATTATATAACTTATACGTGATATTGTAAATTCTTATAAAAATATAATTTAGAAATATAACCTAAAAAGATAATAAATTATCTAAATTTAAAGATACCTTATTAAGTTATAATTATATTCGTGATATTATGAACCAAAATGATAAAAATAATTTAAAAGCAAGTAATACAGTTTTTAATGCGCTAAAATCTTCAGACGTGGATTTTATAGTAAGTGTGCCTTGTGCAAATTTAAAAAATTTAATTATCCTCATAGAAAATGAAATTGAGAATAATTTAAATCAAAACAGTCCTGATATAGATTTTGAAGCCCAAAAAAACAAATTGATACATATACCAGTAACTAGGGAAGAAGAAGGCCTAGGAATTTGCGCAGGAGCTCATTTGGCAGGTCGTAAAACAGCTCTTTTAATGCAAAATTCCGGGTTGGGCAATTCTATAAATGCTATAGGTTCCCTTTTAAAAGTTTATAAAATACCGCTCGTAATGATAATTAGCCATCGGGGAGATTTAAAGGAAAAAATATCTGCACAAATCCCAATGGGTCAATGGACTAAAAAACTCTTAGAAGTTGCAGAAATACCTTATTATTGCCCAAAAACACCTGAAGAAGCAGAAAAAATAATAAAATATGCAACGGATATGTCAGAGACTATGAGATATCCAGTAGCTATATTATTAGATGCAATATATTGGGAAAACGATTAATAAATGAGTAATATATTTTTAATTAATAAATTTTTTAATTATTTTATTCTTAAGTTCTAATTCTTATTCTTAATATTGTTTTTATTAAAATTTTCAATCCATTCTATATTATTGGCTAGTACACAGCGAGCAACAGATACAAAATCACAATATTCTAACATTTTTTTTGCATCATTTTCTGATTTAACGGAATTATTGCCAATAATAATAAGTTCAGGAAATTTTTGCCTTAATTCTTTTAAATATTCTAAATCTGGGTAATTATGCCCCGGATTAAAGCAATCAATATGAATACCGTCTATATAATCAATTATTTTACTTTCATTAAAATTATCGATTAACTCTTTTGAAGAAATATAATTTGCTCTTATTTTTATAAATAAAGGTATTTTTTTAATATTAAGTCCCTGTATAAATTTAAGAATTTTAATTAATTCTTTTATTTCTTTTTTGGTAATCAACTCTTGACCCAATCCTAATTTGGTAATTTCAGGCTGTCTACAATGACAATTAAACTCTATTATATCCGAATTTCCAATAACTGATTGTAAATTATCTATCAAATGGGGATTACTATATAAATCTAAGTCTTTGAACCGTATATTCGTAGAAACTAATGAATTTTTACTATTTTGAGATTCTTTAATTTCTTTAATTTCATTTTTTATATAGTTGCTAAATTTGTCTAGAGGGATATTAAATTCTTTTCTACCTCTTTTTTCAATCTCAAAACTTGCTTTTAAAGTTTCAGGGTCAAGATTGTATGCCCCAATACATACGATTCCAAAATTACTAAATTTTTTACAAAATTCTGCATCTGTTATGCCCGCCATAGGTGCAAGAACGATTTTATTGTTTAAAGTTTTTAAATCTTTTAAATATTCTAAATCTATTAAATAATCCTTATTTTTTAAATTTTTCATAATATAACATCTCAATAAAAGAATAAAATTCGTAAATTATGTTAAAATAGATATTAGGGGATATAAGTATATTTATTTAATTATTTATTTAATTTAATGATAATACACGAGCTATTTAAAATGAGCATGTGTAGTTATGAGGTACTTTAAGTGATTCTTCAGAGTTTTGTCTTAATGTATATACTGAACCTTCACACTTTTTATCTCTAATTATTTCTAAACCAATATCTGCAAGATTTGAAGCATCTTCAGCAGTTTTTCCAATGCCTAAGCCTGCTTTTAAACTAATCCCATCGGATTTTAAAATATCTTCAAACATACAGCTTAAATCATTTTCATTCATTCCATTACATGGACACATAAAATTATCTCCGCCTATGAAAAAGCCAAGAGCGTTGTAGTTTCTTAAAGATTTAAATAATTTTACTTGTGCATCTTTTATTTGTAAATACGTGTCATATGCCGAATCTTTATCGGTCATAGTGCCCGTAACATCGTCAATATCAATATGGGCTAATTGTACGTATCCTTCATTTTCTGATACTAATTCAGTTGATACATCGAATACTTCTTTTCTAACTTCGTCTTGTGCACTACCGTACTCTTGTAATCTTTTTGTAGCAATTTTCTGAGCTTCATAAGGCGTCTCTGCAGAAGCTATCGACATACTCAATGTAAAAGGATATCTATTTTTAACGCTGTTTTGAATTCTTTTATGAGTTTCTAAGTCAATACCATTTGTAACAGCAATTAAATTGTCAAATCTTGTATAAAATACGAGTCCTTTATGAGCTCCGAATTGTAAGCTTAAGTCAGTGTATAATCTTGATTGGAGAGCTTGTAAATCGCTTTCCCTTCGAGGGTTTGGGGTTACTGTCCAAGGTCCGTAATTATCAATTTGCATAACAGTTATTTGTATCATTTTTATCTCCTTCCTGAGATTATGTATTTATGCTAAACCACATATATTTTATAAATTTTATATTATTTTATATTATTTTGTTACTTTCATATATTTTATTTCCTATTATTTAATACCATAACATATTAATTATTTTTAATAACATCTATTATCTTTAATACCTTTAATAATTCAATTATTCCTTCTTTGATAATTAATCTATTAAATCATTTTTTAATAATATCTTATATTATATATTGATTATTCTTTAAAATTCTTAACATAGTGGTTTAATATCTCTTTTGCAAGTTGTTTTTTATCATCAATATTTTTCATAATCGTATTACATTTTAAAATTTCAATATTACCAATATTATCTATAATATCATTCGAATCGGAAGTATCTATAATAAAAACATCCAATATATCTTTATAAATTTCATAAACGCTTTTTGAGCTAACTTCGTACCCTTTAGATTGCATTAAGGTACCTACGGGTCCACTAACTGGATTATTACCTATTATTGGAGATACGGCATAAACAACTTTATTTTTCAGACATTCTCTAATCTTTGGGATACTCAATATGGGATTTATAGATGTTATCGGGTTTGAAGGTCCAATTATTATAATATCACTATTTTTAATATCTTCTATAGCACCTTCAACAGCTTCCGCATAATTTGAATTTTCATAAAATACGTCAACTACTTTGGAATTTCCACGCCTATTTATCCAGAAATCGTGGAATTTTATTAATAAATGCTGTTTTTTAACACCCACATCTGATTTATTATCAATTAATTTATTATCACTTTCTTCATCAACGATTAAGATTTTAGTTTCAACTTTGTCATTACTCATTGGATATATTTTAGCACATATCCCGAGTCCTTTTCTTTCTTCATCGATGATATTTGATAGTTTAGCACCTTTTTTTATTAAGTTGCTCTTATGTGTTTTCAATGCTCTATCTTTGTCTCCTATTTTTAATACTTCATCAAATCCATACTTTTTCAACTGCTCATGACACTCGAACGTATCGTTTTTAACACCGTACCAGGTTTCTTCATTAATAAGTCCCGATAGGGTATATAATACAGTATCTACATCGGGTGACAAATATATGTTTCCAATCCAGTTATCTTCGCCCGTATTTACTATAATGGACATATTTTTTTTATCTAATTCTTCAATATTGTCGAATCCCTGAATTAATTTTGGCGTACCAGTTCCTCCAGACAATATTGTTATTTTTAAGTCCTTAAAAGTATTACTATGATTTGTTAAGCTATTTTTAATAGTCATTTATTCACCTTAAAATGTAATAGTGTATCTCTAAATTTATAATTCTAATTCTTGTTATAATTATAATTAACATACTAATATAATTAAATTATGAATTAATTGTAAAAACTAAAAATAAAATAAAGAATATAAGAATATAAGAATATAAGAATAAAGAATATAAGAATAAAGAATATAAGAATATAAGAATAATAATCTAAACGTAAACTAAAAGTAAAATAAAAATAAAAAATAGTATTTATTGGAGTATTGAATTTTCAAATTCTTCAATTAGCTTTTCTTTCCCATCATAGTTTAAAGCAATTTTTCTAAGCTTTTTTGCATTTTTAGAATATGTTTTATCATTCATAATCTTCATAATTGATGGTTCCAATTCTTTTTCGAGAATTTTATAGTTAAGTGCTATACCGCATTTTAGATTTTGAATCTTCAAAGCGTTGTTTTCCTGTTCAGGATGGTCCAAATCTGGAATTGTTATGATTGGTTTTCCAAAACTAACTGCTTCCATGAGTGTCGAATGACCACCGTGGCAAACTACCATAGAACATTTTTTGATTAATTTGTCCATTTCAGTTGACACAGGAATTATTTCGACATTTTCACCTTTTTCTTTTTCAAGTTTTTTGGCTACTTCTTCACTACCACAGACTAATTTTACTTTCAAACCTGTTTTTTTGGATATTTTATTTATTAATTCTAGTATTCTAAGTCTATACTCGAATCCACCAATTACACTCAAGATGTAGTCTTCAGCGTATTCGCTTTCATCAGTGGGAACATCGTAACGGATTAAAGGACCACTAAATCGTAAATTATCAATCATTTTTAAATTGTACTCGCAAATGGTATATGGTAAGGGTAAATCTGGAATTATTAATTTTTCCGCAGATTTATTCACTGCATTCAATACCTTCATAACTGGGTATACGATGTATTTTTCCTTTTTTTGAGTTTTTGTAGCATTTTGATTTGTTATTATATAATATGGCTTTTTACTAATCTTAGATGCTAATATAGTACTATATTTACAGTCTGAAATTACCAAATCTGGGTCGTAATCTTTTATTATTTGTAATTCTCTCTTAACTGCCTTCGCAGGGTGGTACTGTGTATTAAACATACTTTTGGTAATATCAAATTTACCGTTTTTTCCCGATAATTTTATTTCAGGATAAGTTTCTAAGACCCTATAGCCTGATAATTCTATAAAATCTTTGCTTTTGCCATATGCCACAAATTTAACGTCATGTTTCCTAGATAGTGCTTTTCCAAGGGCAATACACCGAGTGGTATGTCCAAATCCTTCACCGCAAACTGATATCAATACTTTCATAATATCCACCTTGGAATATGTTATAAAATAAATTAGGTTTAATCTCTAATATGTTTGTTTTTTTTAAATTTTGTTTAACATTTATTTCAATTAGTCAATTATTATTTATTAACTTATATTAATTATTCACTTATTCTAATCTATTGATTTTACATATTTTTATATATACTCTTAGTTTTCTTATAAATATCTACTTGAAGTATATAAAATTTCTGTTAATTCATAATAAATTCATAATATGGTACTCTTAGCAACACAATTGAATATAAATATAGTTTAAAAATAGAAAACAAATAACAGAATGTATATGAACAATATGAATGAATAAGAATAGAACTAGTAATTTGAAATCTGGCGCAATAATAATAATAATAATAATAATAATAGTAGTAATGATAATAAAAGATAATTTTGGAAATATTGGGTCAATTGAATTAAGACATATCTCCCTTATCTTCAAAATTTTTAGATAGTTTAATTTTATTTAACCTACCTACTTTGATTTTTTCAACAATACCTCGTTGTTCAAGGTCTGAAATCATTCTTGAAATCTTTGATTTGGTATATCCTGTAATATCAACGATTTCTTTCTGAGATATAGTTCCATGTTCTTTAATTATAATTATTATCTCTTTTTCTTCACTCGTTAATATATTTAACAAAGTTTCAGCTTTTCCAACGCTATATTTGTCTATTTTTACTTCCAAAGTATCAATATGTTCTTTTTTGGACGTAAGTTCTTTATTTAATTCAGAAATTGTTTTTTTCTGTTTTTCGCATGCTTCTTGATATTCTTCTAATTCTTTAATTTCTTTATCTCGCTCAGATATTGCATCAGAAAGTTTTTCATTCATTTCTTTTTCAAATTTCAATTTGCTTTCTAAATTTGTAATTGTGTTATTGCATTCTACATTTTTAATTTTGTAGAATTCTAAATCGTCATGTAATTCTTTAAGCTCTAAATTTTGTTTTGAATTGATTTTTTCAAGTTTATCAATTTCTTTATTACAATTTTTTAGATTAACTTCTGAAATTTCCAAATTTCTCCTTAAATCGTTAATTTCATCCCTTTTTTCTTCATCTAATTCTTCATCTTCAATCGATTTTTTAAGAATTATTTTAAGCCTATATATCAGATATAATACGATAATCAAAAGCAATACTATAACTGCAGATAATGATATTGTATATACATTTAAATAGTCTGTATTATCATGTATGGTATCTATAGGGGGATTTACTGGTGTTAATATAGCATAATTAACTGAAGACGTGAAAAATTTTTCATCGGCATCCAAATCTTTCGACCATTTTATATATATTCTTTTACCATCCGTTTCTATGGAGTAATCTCGTGGAGAGATACTTAATATACCTTCTGCTGGTGATACAATACTTGCACCTTGGGGTAGTGCTATTTCCATTGTAAATCTGGAATCATACGCAGGTACGGTCACCGTTACAAATTTTTTACCTTCATAGTCAATATCTATATCTCTTACAAATCCAATGGATAAGGTCGTGGTAGCTCCGGGTTTCAATGGTTTTTCAAAATCCATAGTCAATGATGTTACTCCCTCCATAGTGCTTAAACCATATGATTTGACACCATGCTCCGATTTTAAGGATGGATTTGAGAATATCTGTGGAATATCGAAATTCACTTGCGATATGTCTTCGCTTTCATTGTTGTATATTTTTAAAATGATAGTTTCATTGACTATATTACTAGTATTTATTTTACAGCTTACATCGTAATTTTGTATTTTTAGGCCTTCAACTGAGGAAACTGTACAAAATGCTACTAATGCCGTCAATATAATTACTTTAAAGATTAATCCTCTATTATGATATGTACAATTTTTTAAATTCCTTTTTTCTTTCTTATTTATATTTCCATCGAAATTATCTTCAAAACTTTTTTTCTTAATCATACTATCTCCAGTGTAAATTTGATAGTAATTGACATAATTTGATAGTAACAACTAGAGTTTGCTGTTTCAATCATTATTTATTTGGGCAGGGGACTTGATTATTTAGGACATTGTATTTATTTATATAATCCATTATATTTAAAATGTTTAAGTTTAATTTTTGAATAACATTCATTTTTAGGTAATTATTAGGCATTATATAGTTTCGATTGTAAATTTAAGATTATGACGCCTTATTTTTAAATTTAAACATATTATTAGTATTATATAAGTATATGAATGCTGTGCTATTATCCTTTTTTATTATTTAATATCTTATATTGTCCATTATTATATTATAGTATATTATTATATTATAGTATATTATTATATTATTTATTATACAGCTCTTTTTCAATTTCTTCAGCCGCAACAACCATATTTTTTAATTTTCCAAAAGCTACACTCTCAGGTAACAATCTCATACCACAATCTGGGTCTATAATTATATTGCCGTCTAAATCATCATTTATATAAGGATTCTGTTTAATGATTTCAATTCCTTCACTCAATAATCCTTTGATACTATCGACTGGGTCAATAGTTTTTAATTTAGTGTTTATACATCCAAAACCTATTTTTTTTCTGCAACTTTCTAAAATATCTAAATTAGCCCTATTAGATGCAAATTCATGGTCTAATATATCCACGTTAAATTCATTTAAATCTTCGAATATATCTTTAACGTTTCCACATACATGAATTGCAATTGGAATCGATAAACCCTTAGTTATCTCGTCAACGGCTTTTTTAGCAATTTTCATATCGTAGAGTCCTGTCGATAAAATAGGCTCATCGATTTGGATTACTTTAACATAATTTTGTATTGCTAAAGCTTCTTTGTTTAAGGCTTTTGCTAAATCCATGATTAAACTTTCGTCTTTATTATCCGAATAATATTTTTCTACCCTAATGGATGATGCTATTGTACAAGCACCGGTTAAAATACCTTTTACTCCGATATTCGGGTTTTTTGATTTAACATACTCGTTAGTATATTTTAAATCCTTTAATGTTATTGGTTTTAAGAATTCTATTTTATCAATAACTTTTTTGCCATCAAATCCATACATTTGGCTTGTAAATATATCTACCATATCGCCACGAACCTGACCATCGCTTATAATATCGATGCCCGATTCAAGTTGTGCTTCTATAGCTCGGTTCATCGATTTTTTAAATTCATCAAATAGTCCTAATTTATTGAGCACCTTTTCTTTAAAATTTTGGGGTTGCTGTTTTTTAAGAACAGGATAGCTTCCCACAACGGTTTTTATCATTTAATCA
Organism: Methanococcus voltae PS; assembly: GCF_024807035.1. Taxonomy (NCBI): domain Archaea; kingdom Methanobacteriati; phylum Methanobacteriota; class Methanococci; order Methanococcales; family Methanococcaceae; genus Methanococcus; species Methanococcus voltae. The sequence continues at coordinate 17,992 of NZ_JANUCQ010000003.1, read as the reverse complement.
CCCAATAATTAAATAAATTATACTTTAAAATACATAAAAGTTTTAATTCTTTTAATTTAATTATTTTAATTTATATTATGTTGTTTTAGTTTTTTACTGTTATTTTATAAATTATTTCATACGAATAATTGAAATTATATATTACATTTTTTATTAATATGCGCAATATGTAATATATATTTTATGGAATATATGACAACATCAAAAGGTGATAATATCACTAATTTAAAATAAAAATAATAAAAATAATAAAAATAGAGTAAAAAATACAATAAATAAAAGAAATAAAAAAAATTGCAATTTTATAATTAATTGCTAATTAGATAAGTTTTTTATTAATCCTTGTTATGTCAAATTTGGCTGTTGAAGCTATAGTCATTACTGCAAGTACGCCTGCCTGAACAGGGTCTGAAACAACTATATCAACATGGTTAACTACACTACCAAACATATTTAATGAAATAATTGGTAAATCGGTATTTTCTTTGACTAGTTTAACCGCCTCGGTTATTTTTCCACCCATCAACGAACCTGCAAGTACCAGTACTCCAGCTCTTGGCAATCTTTGAAATGCCAATATTGCATTGTACAACTCTTCTTCGCCCACAATAGGTATGGTATCGATACTTATACGTTCTCCTCGTATATTATGACGGTCTGCTTCACTAATTGCTCCGATTGCGACTTGTGTTACTTGGCTACCACCACCAAATATGATTACTCTTTTACCAAATATTTTATCCATTGTATCATGGACTTCAACATTATGAACAAATTCCAAATTATTTATTTTAGAGACTGTTTTTTCAATATCTTTTAAATTTTCAGCTTCTAAATGAATTAATTCCTTGCCATATTCTGTTTTAAATTCATGAATATATGAGGTACAACCTTTATCTTCCTTAATAATATTAAGAATCGATTGAATATTTTTATTATTTACATCTGTTTCAATACTAAGTCCTAATTCGTTTTTATCCATTTTAATCCCTATTTTGACAATAATTATAAGTTTTAATCATATTATGACATAATATTATCATTAATAAATTGTTTATTTAATTATTTAAATCTATATCTATAGTTCACATATACAAAATTGTAATACACTTATTTAAACGTTATTTAAAATTAATAATATTTAGGAATAATTTTAAATTAATGACCCCTAATATTAAAAGTAAAAAACGAAAATAAAAAAAGAAAATAAAAAATAAAAAATAAAAGAAATAACCGAAATAATAAATAAAAAAGAAAATAAATACATTTAAACTTTTTTTATATTATCGCAAATATTTTGGATTTCCTGCCATTTCCATAAGTTTATTTATCCTATCTGCTGTAGAAGGGTGTGTCGAGAATAAACTAGCAAAATCTTTTCCTCTAAATGGGTTTACAATAAACATATGCGCTGTAGCTTGATTACCATTTTTCAAAGGGTACGCATTTACCCCTTTTTCTAGTTTATTAAGTGCATTTGCCAAGTAAACTGGGTTGGAATATAACGCACCCGCTTCATCTGCTTTATATTCATTCTGTCTAGATATGGCCATCTGTATAATTGAGGCAGCGATAGGAGCAACGATTATTGCAAGTATGGAACCCATAAAACCGCCTGGATTATCATTATCTCGTCCACCGCCAAATATTAGACCCCATTGTAACATATGCGTCATATAAACAATAGCACCCGCTATTGTAGCTACAATTGAACCTGTAAGTATATCCCTATGTTTTACGTGTCCTATTTCGTGAGCAATAACTCCTTCAAGTTCTTGTTCGTTTAATAATTCCATAATTCCCAATGTAACTGCTACAACTGCTTTTTTTGGACTTCTTCCAGTAGCAAAAGCATTTGGGGTTTGCGTATTAATAAGTGCTACTCTTGGTATTGGTATATTTGCACGTTCTGCAACTCTTGAAACTATCCTGTAGAGTTCTGGAGCTTCCTCTTCCGTCACAATTCTTGCACCATAGGACGATAAAACTATTTTATCGCTGTAAAAGTATGCGATTAAGTTAGGTACTAGGGCAAATAGTAATGCAAATATTGGGGGTATGTTGAATAAACTACAGACTGCATATAATAATCCTGTTAATCCTGCCATTAATATCAATAGTTTTGCTGTATTTAGCATAATTACACCTTATTTAAAATTTTATCCTTGTAAATTAGTTAGAAATGTTAATTAACTCTTATATTGTTCGTAAATTTAAATAATTGATTAATTGTTATTTTAAGATTAAATAATTGCTATACTGATATATATAATTATTTGAAATTATTAATCATGTCATTAATTGAATATTATTACAAACTAATACGATAGAATATAATAGGATATAAAATAATAAAATTAATAGGATATAAAATAATAAAATATAATATATGGAGTATATAATAAAAGAAGAAAATTATTCGTATATTTTGCAAGTTACGGGATTTTTAAGAATGGATTCAACATCTTTCAACTCTTTTTCTGTACAAATACAAAATATCGTGTTTCCCAACATTGCTTGCGAAGCGCCAAGTGTAAACTTGAGGTCTTCACAAATTTCAATGATTTCATCTGTTGCAAGCCCCGTATTCTTTGCAAAATCATATGAAAGTTCCATAAGATAGTCTAAAGTTGGTTTTTTTAATAATTTTTCGAGTTTGGCGTCAGCAGTAATATTTATTGTTTCTATCCATTTTGGATTATTTATAATTGTATCGGTATTTTTATTACCTATTATGTCCACTACGACGTAATAATCGTTTATATTATCTAATTTGAGCTTTTTAATATTTGCAGGTAATCCGGGGGTCGTGTTTATCCCAATACCACCATATTCCTGAGCTACTACATCACCCAAGCCAGTATTACATTTTACTTCTGCAATATGTGCTATTTCAAGTGGTTTTTCATTACAATTAAATGTATCGTTTAATACATGGGCTAATCCAAGGGAACAACCACCTGATGTCCCCATACCACAGCCAAGGGGGAAATCTGAGGTATAATGTACATCAATATTAAACTTTTCTTCTCCTACGACATTTTTAAAGTGATGTAGCACGTCTTTAGCAGGGCAAAGGTCTATTTCTTCGCCATTGAAATAAATTCTCCCTTTGCCTTCTTTTATTTCCGTTTTAGTTCCTTTATCAAGTGAGAATCCTGCACCTGTGGAACCTGTTTTTAAGTTTTCGTTTTTTCTGACTATTTTAAAAAATCCTGTAATATGAGCGGGTATATACATAATGACACCTAAAAAAGAACTGCCAACTAATAAATTTTAAATTTACTTTTTTTAATTTAAATTTATGATAGTATTGTTCACAATTATTTTTATTATTATAATTTTTCAAAACTATTACTATATCTTATATTCATCATTATTATTAATTATAAATGATGTATCTCTTAAAATAAATACTTCCAAAAAGTATAAAAGTTTTATGCAATTTTGTATAAAATTTATCAAGATTTATTAATATTTACAAAAAATTACTAAAATTATTGAGCATTGTAAAAAATAACCAGTAAAGAAAATAATTAAAATAATAGGTAAATAAAAGAATAAGAAATTAAATAATTTAGATTACGTAGTCAATCGAAGAATTCCCAATAAATTCTATAACTTTGCTTTTAATTTCTTCAAATTCATCAGTGTACTTACCTTGTGCTAAATTATCTTTACCGCCACCTTTTGCAACTTGCCTGATAAGAGTTTTCATGCTGATTTCTACATTATCTCCTCTTTTTAATAATATATTGCCGTTATTATTAAGTAATACGACGATACTATCGTCTTTTACAAGGTTATCTGCAGTATTCATTAATTCTTTAGTATCAGCATCAATTTTTTCAACTAGTACATCAAATTTAGCAACTTTCACAAAATTATTGCCAAGTTCGTATTTTACAAGTTCTCCAACTCTCTTTTGAAGTTCTTCTATTTTTTTACGCTGTTCTTTCCATTCTTCAAAGAATCTTTCAGCTGTTTTAGGTAATTGTTCCATGGGGACACCAAAAACTGAAGCAGAATCTAATACTAAGTCTTCAATAGTTGCAATTTCTCCAACGGAGTTGTTACCGCTTGAATATTCGAGTCTTTCAACACCATCTTGTATTCTTTCAGTTTTTAAGATTTTGATGTATCCTACTTCAAGAGTATTTTCACAGTGTGTACCACCACAAGCTTCGGTATCTATATCAGGAATGCTAATAATTCTAAGCGTATCTCCTGGAACTACACCACCTTGATAGATGCTAAAGCCGTATCTTTGTTCAGCTTCGTTTCTTTCTAAGAATTCACAGGTTATGGGAATAGCTTTAAGTACAATCTCATTTGCAACTTTTTCTATTTCCTTGATTTCATCTCTGGTTATTCTCTCAAAGTGTGTAATATCCAATCTTCCTTTTTCGGTATCAACATTTGAACCAGTTTGCCAGATGTGTTTACCGAGCACTTTTGTAGCTGCAGCGTTTATAATGTGGGTAGCAGTGTGGTTTCTCATCAATTTGATTCTATTTTCCCAATTGATTTTTCCATAAATCATATCTCCAACTTTAAAGCCTTTAACATCGCTTACTTTATGATAAACAACGTTATTTTGTTTTTGTACGTCAACAACATCAATACCGCTTAAAGTACCAATATCGTATTTTTGACCCCCACCTTCTGCATAGAACAAGGTTTTGTCAAGAATAACATAATCCTCTACAACAGCAAGAACTTTTGCTTTAAAGTCAGTCTGTTTACTGTTTTTATGGAATAAGAATTCAGTAGCTTCAACGCTTTTACCATTTACGTTAACTACAGGAAGTTCTTTTTTACTATCGATATTTTCGTTTTGAACTTCTGATTTTTCTTCTTCGTGTTTTTCAGCAACGATTGTGTAGAAATTGTCAGGAACATTTATTTTAATTTGCCCATTTTTAATTTCAGCTATTTTATCTTCGCTAATTGTTTCGCCTTTTCTTTCTGCAATTCTCTTATAATTATTTATTTCATTTTCATTAATTTCTAATATGATATCTTGTACTAATTCAGGCGGTAATCCTTTACTATCGTATAAATTAATCAAATCATCGAGCGTAATTTCAGCAACTTCTGATTTTTTACCTGATTGTACCATTCTCTGAACCATACCTCTACCTTTGTTTACGGTTTGAGCGTATTTTCTTTCTTCAGATTCTAACACATCATGAATATATTTTTTCATATTCATTAATTCAGGATAGTTTTCTTTTAATTCTTCAAGTTGTAAGTCTACAATATCTGTTATGCTCATTGTAATACCTACTTTTTCCATGTACCTAAGTGTTTTTCTTAACACTAATCTTGCTAAGTATCCGTCTTTAACGTTAGAAGGTACGATACCATCACCTAACATGAAAGTAAGACATCTTGTGTGGTCTGTAATAGCGTAGATGTATTCTAAAGGAGATAATATTTTATCAAGTTCGTTTACATCCATATTCATTTTTTCAGCAACTTGTTGTCTTAATACTCTCAAGTCCCCTACGTTTTCAATATCCATTAAACCAGCTAATTTGGCGCTTTCATCTAATATTTTTTTGTTAATTTCGCCAATTCCAGCGTTTTTCTTCAAAATATTGATTATATTGCTAAATATTGCTTCGTAAGTATTTGAAGTACCTTGTGATGCCCATACAAATCTTTCAATACCATATCCTGTATCGACGATTTTAAGCGGTATCTCTTCGTAAGTGTCACCAACTTTTTTAAATTGCATGAAAACCAATGTAGCAAGTTCTACACCATGTGTTATTACTTCGTAGCAAGGTCCAGCGTTTCCTCCACCTTCCCACCAGCTTTCAATGAATGTGATTGATTTACCATCTATTCCGATTTTTGTCATGAATTTGTAGCATAATTCAACGGTTCTATCGGTCCAGTATTTGAAATCATCAGCTGTATTGAAAGCGTGGTGAGCACCCATTGTAAAGCAAGTTAAGTGACGACCTGTCCTACCGACGTTATCAATATCGTTTAATCTAATACAAGGTTGAGCAATTGTAAGCGGATTTTCAACCGGTTTTACTAATCCACTAGTTACCCAAGGTTGAAATACTGCAATAGTAGCAATTGTAAGTAAAATATCGTCTCTCCATCTTTTAGCTACAACAGGAGACCTTTTAATAGGTGTATGACCTTCTGAATGTAAAAATTCCCTGTATTCGTTTAACATTTCGTTATAGGTATATGGTTTTGAGGTAATTGGGTTACCTATAAAGCTATATTGGTCACAAGGACTGTCTCCACAGGTAGTTCTTTCTTCATCTAATGTCCAAAAGTGTTGACCGCATTCTGTACATTGTTTACGTACAAATCCTAAGTCTTTAAACAATTGTACATTGTAATCGTGATTAATTTCCATATTTTCACCGATTTAATAAATAATTTTTAATTTTTTTTAAACATTTTTAATGTATTATATAACTATTACTTTAATTATTATCATTATAATTCTATATTATTTATAACTTATTTTTGTATTTTAAAATAACGGAAAATAGTGGTAATCAATAGCAAAATAATAAGAATAGAATAAAAAACTAAATAAAAATAAGTAAAAGACTAAAAGAATAACATAATATAAAATAATATAAAAAAACTAAATAAATTAAATAGTTTAATTTTTAGAATGGAATTTTAAAGTCTTTTCCAGCATATTTGGAGTATTCCAATTCTTCTTCGATTCTAAGTAATTGATTGTATTTAGCAGTTCTTTCTCCTCTTGCAGGAGCTCCTGTTTTGATTTGTCCAGCATTTAAAGCAACGGCTAAATCAGCAATGGTTGAATCTTCTGTTTCTCCACTTCTGTGTGAAACTACAACGCTGTACCCATTTCTAAATGATAAGTTAGCTGCATCGATTGATTCTGATAATGTACCGATTTGATTTACTTTTAACAATAATGAGTTAGCTGAACCCATTTCAATACCTTTTCTAAGTCTTTCGGTATTTGTAACAAATAAATCGTCACCAACAATTTGAGTACCTTTTAATTCTTGGGTAATTGTCGCAAAACCTTCGAAATCTTCTTCATCTAATGGGTCTTCGATTGATACGATTGGATATTCGTTTACCATATTTTTATAGAGTTCTATTAATTTATCACTTGATAATTTCTCACCGGCAACTTCGTAAACCCCTTCTTTTGAATTATAGAATTCGCTAGCTGCACAATCAAGAGCAAATACAATTTCATCTTCATATCCCGCGCTTTTAACACCTTCTGATAATATAGCAAGTGCTTCTTCAATTGTTTTAACATTCGGCGCAAATCCTCCTTCGTCACCGATGTTAACAGCATCTTTACCGTATTTGTTAGCAATTACTTTTTTAAGGCTTTGGTATGTTTCAGAACACATTCTTAAAGCTTCTTTAAAGCTGTCTGCCCCTACAGGCATAATCATGAATTCTTGGAAGTCTAAAGCGTTTCCTGCGTGTTCTCCGCCGTTTATGATATTCATCATTGGAGTGGGCAATACGTAAGCATTACTTCCACCAATAAATCGGTATAAAGGTACTGAGGCAGTATCTGCACCCGCCTTTGCAACAGCTAAGGATACTCCCAAAATAGCATTAGCTCCAAGGTTTGATTTGCTTTTAGTTCCATCTAATTCTAAAAGTGTTTCATCAACGGTTCTTTGCATTCTTGTGTCCATACCTTCTAAACATGGAGCTATTTTTTCATTAACATTGTTAACAGCAGTTAATACTCCTTTACCACCGTATCGGTTATCTTTATCTCTTAATTCTAAAGCTTCATGAGTACCTGTTGAAGCACCACTTGGTACAATTGCAGAGCCATAGCCTCCACCACAAGTTAATACTTCAACTTCGATTGTGGGGTTTCCTCTTGAATCTAAAACCTCACGAGCTTGTATTTTTTCAATATCAAAATTTGCGTTAATGTTTCTTAACATAAGTTCACCTTTTAAATTACGGTATTTATTATGTCGATTTCAACAAATTCAACTAATAAATTTATTTAACATAATCAAATTATTAATAACTAAATCAATAATAAATAATACTAAATAACAACTATTAAATTATATAGTTTTCCCATAATCTAAAACATAAATAACATGGTTATATCAACATATATCATAATAATACTAATAATAATACTAATAATAATAATAATAATAATAATAATAATAATTAATATATTGTAAAAAAATATAATAATTAACAAGATAAAAATAACGCTAAGAAGAATAAAAAATAATATAAAAAAAAGAAATAAGATAAAATAACAGTTTTAAAATAAAATAAGGGGATATATTGAAATCTGAAGAAAATGAAGCCCAAAATCAAAATCAAATGGAAAATATTTCTGAAAAAGTCAACGAAAAAGTTGAAGACAAAGAAGTTAATGAGCAGAAAATCGCTTGTAACAGTGTTCTAGTGGATGATAATATAATCATAAATTCAATGAAAAAAGTATTTGACGAAGAATTATGTTCTATACATGCTAAAATAGATTATATATCTACTAAATACAATATAAAAGATAGTTCAGAATTTAAGGAAAAATACGAAATTGATGAAAAAATTGTTAATTCTGTTATTAAAAATATTTTAGAAGTTGAACAAGATATAGAAAATGCTATTAATAATATGGAAAATTCTAAAAAAATCAATGAATTACATAAAGATTTCATAAAAATGGTTAAATATGAATCTGACGTTCGAAAAGTAACTCAGTATATGAAAGAGTTAAAAAAACATTGTTAAAAGGGGTAATATGAAAGTTTTAATCACACGACCTAAGCAAAAAGCTAAGTATTTTTCAGATTTATTGGAAAAAAATGGTTTTGAGCCATTAATATTGCCAACATTAGAATTATCCTTTAAAAATGTTGAAGTATCACTCGACGGTTATGATTGGATAGTTTTCACAAGTCCAAGGGGAATTGAAGGTTTGTTTAGGAATTTAACTGATTCGCAAAAAATGCAGATAAAGGATAAAAAAATAGGTGTAATAGGTACTGAAACAGCAAAAGAGTTCAAGAAAATCTTTAATTTTGAACCTGACTTAGTTCCAAATAGTTATACTGCAGAAAATCTTTTAGAGGCTCTTAAAAAAGTTGTAAAGCCTGACGAAAAAATATTAATTCCAACTACGCCTGCAACAAGGGATGTTTTAGTTAAAAATTTAAACGCTGATTTGTTATTTGTTTACACTTCAGGGGAGCCGGAAGATATAGCTGAAAAATTAAACGGTTTAAAAGAACTTTTAAAAGATACGGGTTCAGAGAATTTAATGTTAACATTTACAAGTGGATTAACTGCAAAGAATTTCTTTAAACATGCGGATGACGAATTAATGGATTTATTTAAAAAGTGTACAATAGTCTCAATAGGTCCTATAACCAAAGAAAATGTTGATAAATTTGGTTTTGACTCAATAATGCCTGAAAAAACCTACACTATCGATGGAATGATGGATTTAATATTGAATTTGAAGAAATAATTATGATAATATCGTGGAAATAATAAGAATAATAAGAATAATAAGAATAAAAAAATAAGAATAATAATAAAACCATATAATTTAATATTTTAAATATTTATAAATATTTATATACTAATATTACATTTATAGAAATATGAATAACATTAAATATTAAAATAATGTAAAATTAAATATGCCCTAAAAAATACATTTTCTTAATTTGGGCGTTGATATATTATTAAAATATTGTCTTGTTTTAAGCAATGTTTATAATTTTTTTGTTTGGTGAATTTATGAAAATAGGTTTAATATCGGATACGCACGACTATTTACCCAATATTAGGAAAGCTATCCAAGTTTTTAATCGTTTTAATGTTGATTTAGTTGTACACTGTGGTGATTTTGTTTCTTTGTTCGTAATAAGCGAATTTAAAAATTTAAACTCTAAATTATACGCTACTTATGGAAATAATGATGGAGAAAAGACCCGTTTAAAAGAATGGTTATTAGATATAAATCCGGAAAATAAAATCGAAGATTCATTATCTTTTGACGTGGAAAACTTAAAATTTTTTGTATTACATGGTCAGGACGCAGAAATTTTGGATTCAGTAATTCGTTCAAAAAACTACGATGTGGTTTTACACGGTCATACACACGAGCAAAAATTTGAAGAAGTAGACGGAGTTTTAGTAATAAATCCTGGAGAAGCTTTTGGAATGCTAACGGGCTTAGCTTCAATAGGTATTTTAAATACTAGTACAAAAGAGTATACTGAAGTAGATTTAAACAACGTTGATATCATAGATAATGAGGAAAATTAAATATTATTTATTTATTTATTTATTTATTTATTTATTTATTTTTCCTTTTTTATTTAATTACCTATATTTGTAAATTTAAATATATGATATGGTGGTAACTTTAAAATATCATTAAGTAAATGGATAATATGCTATATTTAATCTAATTATTCTAATTGGCAATAAATAACTCACAATTGTATATTTGAATAAATTTTGAATTGTAAATTAAATTAATTAAATTAATTAAATTAAATTTAATTTTTATAACACTGTTGGTGATAATTTGAAAGTTTTACTCGTAGGTGGCGGTGCAAGAGAGCACGCAATAGCAATAGCTTTAAAAAGAAACAAGGATGTACAGTTGTACACACTTATGAAAATCAAAAACCCCGGCATTATAGAATTATCCGAAGAAGTTTCATTTAATCCTGAAACAGACGTTGAAGCAGTAGTTGACTTCGCAAAAAAAATAAAGCCTGTTTTGGCAGTAATAGGGCCAGAAGCTCCATTAGGTGCAGGTGTGGCTAACGCATTAAGAGAATTAGACATTCCTACTGCAGGACCTGACAAATTGCCTGCCCAAATCGAAACAAGCAAAGAATTCATGAGAAATTTATTCAAAAAATACAATGTAAATGGTTCTTTAAGTTACGCAGCTTTTAACGAATACAGCGAAGAAGTATTTGAATTCATCGACCAAATGACTAAGGAAGGAAAAGAAGTTGTAGTTAAACCAGTAGGTTTAACCGGCGGTAAAGGCGTTAAAGTAGTTGGTGAGCAATTAAAAGATAACGAAGAAGCAAAAGAGTATGCAAAAGAAGTATTTGATAAAAGTATTGGGGGAGGCAAGTTAATTATTGAAGAAAAACTTGTAGGTGTTGAATTTACATTACATGGTTTCGTAGATGGTAAAAACATCGTATTTATGCCACCTGTTCAAGACCACCCTCACGCATACGATGATGATGAAGGCGCTATAACCGGCGGTATGGGTTCATATTCATGTCCAAACCATAAGTTGCCATTTTTAAACGAAGAAATGCACGAAGAAGCAAAAGAGATAATGAAAAACACCGTAAATGCTATTAAAGCAGAAGTTGGTGAATATAAAGGATTTTTATATGGTCAATTCATGTTAACAGTAAACGGTCCTAAAATTATCGAATATAACGCAAGATTTGGGGACCCTGAAGCTATGAACTTATTGCCAATTTTAAAAACTGATTTTGTAGAAGTTTGTGAAGCTATCGCAAATGGAACATTGGATAAAATAACCATTGAATTTGACAATAAAGCAACTGTTTGTAAATACATTGTACCAAACGGCTACCCTATTGAGCCAGTTAAAGGCAAAGAGTTAAAAATCAATGTCGAAGCAATAGAAAAAACAGGAGCCACTTTATTTTACGCATCAGTAAACGAAGAAGATGGTAAATTATACATAACCGGCTCAAGAAGTGCTGCTGTTGTAGGAGTTGCAGACAAAATCGAAGATGCCGAAAAAATCGCTCAAAATGCTATCGAAAACTTCGAAGGAGAAGTATTCTACAGAAGAGATATCGGTACAAAAAAATTAATTCAAAAAAGAATTGATAGAATAAATGAATTATTCAATAATTAATTTTATTCTACAATAAATTTTATTTTATTTTTATTTTTATTTCTAGTTTATTTTGTTTTTATTTTTATTTTTATTTTTATTTTTAGTATTCAATTTACTTAAAATTACCAGTTTTTAGACTCTTTTAATACATTATCAACGATTTCAGGGGCAAGACCTATGTATGTTGAATAATCAAACATTTTATCAAGGTCTTCGTTCGTAACATATTTCATAACTTCCTCATTTTCCATAAGAACGTCTTTTAAGTGTCTACTTTCTTCATGAGCTTTCATAGCGCAGGTTCTAACAACTTCGTGACCTGTTTGTCTACCCATTCCTTTTTTAGCTAAATCCATCATAACACGTTCAGCCATGATTAAACCTTTTGACATTTCAAGGTTTCTTTGAACGTTTTCTTTATTTACAGTGATTTTTCTGAATCCTTTTATTGATAAATTCAAGATATGGTCTAATAAAACACAGCTTTCAGGGAATAAGCATCTTTCAGATGATGAATTTGTTAAATCTCTTTCTTCCCAAAGTACCATGTTGTCAAATTCTGCAAGTGCATTAACTTTAATAACCCTTGATAAACCGCAAATTTGCTCAAATGTGATTGGGTTTCTTTTGTGAGGCATGGTTGATGAACCAGTTTGTTTTGAAGCGTCAAACTCTTCTTCGAGTTCTTTAATTTCACTTCTTTGCATACTTCTAACGGTTACGCCAATTTTGTTAAGTGTTTGAGCAATCATAGCAACAACAGCCATAAATTCAGCGTGCCTATCTCTCTGTACAACTTGACTTGATATTAAAACAGGTTCAAGACCTAATATTTCGCCAACTCTGTTGTGTACAGTCATTCCGTTTTCGCCGATTGCAGCCATTGTACCAACAGCGCCAGTAATCATTGAAACAGCCAATCTTTTTTTAGCAGCCTGTAATCTTTCAACGTGTCTTTGTAATTCTGTAGCCCATAAAGCGAATTTCATACCGTAGGTTGTAGGAACAGCGTGTTGTCCGTGTGTTCTTCCAATGCAAACTGTGTTTTTATGTTCTTCTGCTTTTTGGAGTAATTCGTTTCTCAAAATTACTAATTTCTGCTCTAAAACATCGCCCGCATCTTTAAACTGTAATGATTGGGCAGTATCAATTATATCATTTGATGTTGAACCAAAGTGGATGTATTCTCCTGCATTACCTTCACAAACTTCTGCGAAAGCCTTAACAACTGAAACTACATCGTGTCTTGTAGCTCTTTCAATTTCTTTAACCCTTTCAAGTTTTACGAATTCAGTAGATTTTTTTCTGTTGATTTCTTCAGCAGCTTCTTTTGGTATCATTCCGATTTCAGCTTCAGCTTGTGCAAGTGCAGCTTCAGCCTCTAACATTTTTTGAAGTTTGGTTTCTTCTTCCCATATATTTTTCATTTCAGGGGTTCCATATCTAAAATCTATTGGATGAATCGGCATTAAATCACCTTTTTGATTTTGAGTTTTTGATTTCGAATAATTCAATTAAAATTTAACATTTTGTATATTCATTATGTAATCACATATTCATTATGTAATTGATTATATATTTTTGATATATTGTTAAATTGTTTAATTTCATATATTTAATTAACATTCATATACTTTTACATACTTAAATGTAAATACAAATAAGATATATTTATTAATATGAATTTATAGTTATAATATAAAATATAACAGGATAAAATAGTAAAATAAACTTTAAAGTAAATTATAAAATAAAAATTAAATCAAATTATTCATGAAATCATGGTGATTCAATGTTATTAGTTAATCCTACAAAAAAAATAAGTGGAACAGTATATGCACCACCTTCTAAGTCATATACACATAGAGCAGTTATATGCGCTGGTTTATCAAAAGGAACTTCGAAAATAGTCCAGCCTTTAAACAGTCAAGATTGCATATCTTCCTTAACTTCAATGGAGGCATTAGGGAGTAAAATAGATTTAAAATCCGATAAGTGGATAATAGAGTCAGAAGGCATTTTAAAAGTACCAAAAAATGTAATAGATATTGGAAATAGTGGTACAACCCTCAGGATATTAACCTCGCTAGTATCTCAGGTAAAATCTAACTCCAACACTAAAACAAGTCATAACGATAAAAATGATAAAAAATCAATAGTAATTTTAAATGGGGACAATTCGATACGAAAAAGACCGATGGGTCCATTAATAGACGCTTTAAGCCAATTGAACATTGAAGTACTATCAAATGATAATAAAGCACCTTTGGTAATTAAAAGTTCTGAAATAGCAGGAAACACTGTAAAAATACGAGGAGACATGAGCTCCCAATTTATAAGTTCTTTAATGATGTTACTACCTTTTAACAGTCAAGACAGTAAGATATTAATTGAGGGCGATTTAAAATCAGAACCTTATTTAGATATTACAATCGACGTATTGGATAAATTTGGAGTAAATATCAAAAAAGAAAATAATAATTACTTGATTGATGCTAATCAAACTTATAAAGCTACAGATTATATCGTAGAAGGTGATTATTCTTCAGCTTCCTATCTAATAGCAATGGGTGTCCTTTTGGACTCTGACATAACCATTAAAAATCTATTTAAACATTCAAAACAGGGCGACAAGGAAATTTTAAGTATTGTAAAAAGAATGGGCGCTAATTTAGAAGTAAAAGAAGATGAAGTAATTATTAAGAATTCAACCAATTCTAAATTTAAATTGAAAGGTATTGACATTGATGTAAAAAATACACCCGATTTAGTACCTACTATCGCAGTATTGGGGTGTTTTGCAGAAGGTACTACGACAATATACAATGGTGAGCACGTACGTATAAAAGAATGTGACCGTTTAATGGCATGTACTAAGGAGTTAACAAAAATGGGTGCTAAAATAGAAGAAAAACCTGACGGTTTGATAATAAAAGGTTTAGATTTGGAAAATGGCGAGACTCTTAAAGGTGCAGAATTAGAAACCTATCACGACCATAGACTAATAATGGCATTCACAATGGCAGGAATGCTTGCACAAGGTCAAACTAAAATAAAAGGTGAAGAAGCAGTTTCTATATCATTCCCGAATTTTGTAGATGTTATAAAGTCAATTGGTGCAAATATAGAAATTTTTAACTAATTAATTAGTAAATTATTATTTAATAACCTTATTCTACTTTTTAATTTTTTATTTTAATGGTATTTATTGTATTAATATCTCTTTTAGTCTAAAATCGAATAAAAATTATTATAGGCAATAACAAATATTATACCTATAAATATAATTAAGATTAATTTTATAGTGTTTAGATTCGATAATATATAAATTATTGAATTTGTATAATTTTATAGCTACTATGATTCGTTATAATAATCATAAGTAATATTGAAAAATTGAAAAATTGAAATATTGAAAATTTTCTTGCTGGTGTATGAATGATTCAGAGAACTAAAAGAGAAAAAATAGACCATTTTTTAAGGTATATGGAAAATAACAGTATAAATAAAGCAGTATTTATAAAAAAAGAAAATATAAATTATTTTTTGGAAGATTATTCTCCAAATTTTTCAGTGTTAATAATTAATGCAAAGGAAAATCAAATAGAATTACAGGTATCTAAATTGGATTACGAATTGGCTAAGATTTATGAATCCAAGGATATAATAATAACTAAATTTGAAGGATGGAGGGAAGCTTTAAATGGTTGCAACGGAGTTGAAGGGGATTTACCAGTAGGATTTTTAAAATATGTTCGTTTGGGTTATAAAATAGTATCTAAAGAACTAACAAAGATGAAAATGGTTAAAAATAAAAATGAGATAAAGAATATTTCAAAAGCTGCTAATATAAGTGACAAAGCAGTTGAATCTATATCTGAATATTTAATGGATAGTAGAGATGATTTAACCGATACGGAAAATTCCATAGCTGCTAAATTAGAATACATCATGAAAAAAAGCGGTAGTATTAAACCTTCTTTTGACACAATTGCAATAACTGGTAATAAGACATCTTTGCCACACGGCATGCCTTCTGACGAAATATTGAAAGACATATGTTTAATGGATTTGGGGGCAGTGTATAAAGGTTATTGTTCGGATATAACACGAACTGTGCTTCTAGACCCAACAAAAGAAATGGTTGACATTTACAGAATGGTTAACGAAGGAAAAAAAATTGCAGAAGATTCTTTGAGAAGTGGAATAACCACAAAAGAGTTAGAAACAAGTGTTAGAAGTTATTTTAAAGAATATGATAAATACTTTATTCATTCATTGGGACACGGAGTGGGTGTAGAAGTACATGAAAATCCTTCAATTTCCCAGAATTCTAAATTTACTCTTGAAGAGAATATGGTGGTTACATTAGAACCCGGTTTATATATAGGTAAATTTGGAGTAAGAATCGAAGATTTATACCTCGTTAAAAAAGACGGATTTAAAAGATTAAGCAATGCGAAAATAATAGAATATTAATGGGTAATGCCCCCATTTACCTAAAATTAAATAATATTATCCTTATTTTACTATTTTTATTATTTTTTTACTTAATTTATTTCAGTTTTTCTTTTTTTCTTTCCTTTTACGCGTTTCAGACAATTCTATTTTCATACGGTCGCCTTCTTTTTCAAATATTCGAAATCTATTCTTATAGATGTAGTACATTGCAAAAAGAACTGCAATTATTATGATTAGGGGAACAATAATCCCGATAAGGTCGTAGATGGTATCAATAAAACTTTGGTAAATTAAATTCATAATTCCTTCAACAAAACTATCCATTTTTTCACGCAATCCTGTGGTATATTCTCATAATATGATAAAATTTACAATAAACTCATAATAAAACTTATAATAAAAATATACGGTAAAATAATTTAAAATATGTCAAATATACAAAAACTTAAAAAAACATATTTAAAACTTAAAAACTTAAAAACTTAAAAAATGCTCCTAATATTGTCAAAATATTCTGCATATCCTGATTTATGGATTTTTTTTGATAGTTTGCTGAAAAATAGCATATTCAATGGTCTTGACCTTGTACATCTAAAAACCGTGTTTATGGACTTGTTAGCTTTTGTTAAAACTTTTAAAAATTGCTTAGGATTTTCTAAATCAAAATCTTCGACTTCCATGTACGCGTTGCCGAGTTCCCATGAAAAGTGGCTGTCACTACCGACACCAGCTAAAAGGTCGTACTTTTTTGCATACTCCTTGGCTTGTAAATTCGGTTTATTGTCGACGCATCTGCTGTTGTAGACTTCCACAGCATCGACTCTTTTAATAAATTCTTTATCATCTAAAATATTAAACTTGGCAAGTGTTCTCCTTCTCCTAACGTCGAAAGGATGAGGTAAATATATGAGACCACCTTGTTCTTTAACTGTATCTAATGCTTCAAAAATGTCTTTAGTATTAATTTGTTCCGTTAAAAATAATCCTATGAACTCGCCCTTGGCTGTAGAAATTTCTTCGCCTGCCACGCCAAATTTAACCTTAGTTAATTGGTCGTGGTCAGCGATAAACGGAGTAATGCCACTTTTAGTGCAAATCTTTTCCAATTTATCGATAGAATTCATAGAGCATCTTGAATTTATCGTATGAACGTGCATATCAATTTTCATTTATTCACCATTTGGAGCTTTATAAATCTACTTTTCGTTGCAAGATTGTTTTATAAGTCTTAATTTTATAATTATACGCGATATAATTAATTTACAAATTTTGATAAGTTCTGTTATGTTCTGATAAATTTTGATATGATTATATTTGATAATACTATTGTCTTCTACATTTATATATTTTCCGTCAATTACTTAATTTTTACCCCTCGACAATTGCCAAAAATAAATATCCAAACTGCCTAAACTACTAAAATTATACTCCATTGAACATTAAATTCAAAAATAAGCTCATTTTTAAAAGTAACCCATAGCTTTATATACTATGTTTGCTATTCTTATGTGTTGACAAATGAAATGTCAGAAATTAAATAGTAGAAATAATACAAAAGAACATTAGCGAGGTAGGGTAGCCAGGCCTATCCCGTCGGGCTCATAACCCGAAGATCGGACGTTCAAATCGTCCCCTCGCTAC